>NZ_PINZ01000066.1:0-9874 GCF_002810305.1 Halomonas sp. 141 | reverse complement strand
GGCGCGGCGGGTGGCGGTGGCGTTTTGCCGTTTGGAGGCGTAATCAGGGCGGCTGGCGCCGCCTCCGCGGGTGCCTCCATCGCTCGTTTCTCTCGCTCTGTCGTTACGCCGCGCTACGGGTGTGCCTCGATCTGCCGTGGTGATGTATTGGGTTGATGTGGGCGCATACCGTAGCGCGGCGTAAGCGGAGCGCACCCGCGAAGCAACGCGAGAGCGTTGCCGATGAGGGCGCGGCGGGTGGCGGTGGCGTTTTGCCGTTTGGAGGCGTAATCAGGGCGGCTGGCGCCGCCTCCGCGGGTGCCTCTTTCGCTCGTTGCTCTCGCTCTTTCGTTACGCCGCGCTACGGGTGTGGCTCGATTTGCCGTGGTGACGTATTGGGTTGATATGGGCGACATACCGTAGCGCGGCGTAAGCGGAGCGCACCCGCGAAGCAACGCGAGGAGCGTTGCCGATGAGGGCACGTTGGGTGATGGAAGGCTTAACATAGACGTTGCCTTTAGGGGAGCCTAGAATACAGCCTCATATTCGCTGTTAATCTGGAAACCTTGTGACTGCTACAACGCCTTCGCTTACCACGTCGAATGAATTGCCTGCGCTTGAGCAGCCTTACCTGGACTTGATGCGCACTGTGCTCGAACAGGGCGTTGATCGCGGTGACCGTACCGGTACAGGTACGCGTTCGGTGTTTGGCCATCAGATGCGCTTCGATCTTTCCCGTGGGTTTCCGCTGCTGACCACCAAGAAGCTGCACCTGCGCTCGATCATTCATGAGCTGCTGTGGTTTCTGAAGGGCGATACCAACATCGGTTACCTGAAAGAGCATGGCGTGCGTATCTGGGACGAATGGGCCGATGAAGCGGGCAACCTGGGCCCCGTATATGGCTACCAGTGGCGTAGCTGGCCGCACCCCAAGGGCGGCAGCGTGGATCAGATTGCCAACCTGCTGGAGCAGATTCGCCATAACCCGCAGTCGCGCCGCTTGATCGTCTCGGCCTGGAACCCGGGGCAGGTAGAGGAAATGAAACTGCCGCCATGCCACTGTCTGTTCCAGTTCTACGTGGCGAATGGTCGACTCTCCTGCCAGCTGTACCAGCGCAGTGCGGATATTTTCCTCGGTGTGCCGTTCAATATCGCCAGCTACGCGCTGCTGCTCAGCATGGTGGCGCAGGTGACCGGGCTGAAGCCGGGCGAGTTCATCCACACGCTGGGCGATGCCCATCTCTACAGCAACCACCTGGAACAGGCGCAGGAGCAGCTGACGCGTACGCCCATGGCGCCGCCAGCGCTGGTGCTCAATCCGGCGGTCACGGATCTGTTCGACTTCACCTTCGATGATATTCATATAGAAGGTTACCAATCGCACCCCCACATCAAGGCAAAGGTTGCCGTATGAGCCAATCTCTCCCGACTGACGAACTGCTGGTGCCGGTGGCGATGATCGTCGCCATGGCGAAGAATCGTGTCATTGGCGTCGATGGCAAGTTGCCCTGGTACCTGCCGGAAGACCTGAAATTCTTCAAACGCATGACCCAGGCCAAGCCGCTGGTCATGGGGCGCAAGACCTATGCATCCATCGGCAAGCCGTTGCCCAATCGGCTGAATATCGTGGTGACCCGAGACACGGCCTTCGCCGCCGAGGGCACGCGTATCTGCCACGACCTGCCCTCTGCCCTGGCGCTGGCCGACCAGCACGCCACCATCGAAGCGGCCGAGGAGATCATGGTGATGGGAGGCGGCGAGATCTACCAGCAAGCCTTGCCCTTCGCCCAGCGGCTGTATATTACTGAAGTCGATATCGACGTCGAGGGCGACGCGACGTTTCCAGAATTCTCGGCAGACGAGTGGCGTGAAGTGCAGCGCGTACCCGGCCAGCCAGCGGAAGGGCAGCCACGTTATGATTTCGTGGTATATGAGCGTGTCAACGACTGAGCAAGGAAAGGAGGAGGTGATGGCTGCCAACGTACTGCAACTATTAGAACTACTCGAAACACGGCTCGACCAGAAAAACACCGAGCTGGAAGCATTGCGTGCCGAAAACAGCCGCCTGAAGCAGCAGCTGGCGCGCTGGGAAGCAGCGCCACCTCAGGTAGCGCCAGCGCCTGCCGTTGAACCTGCTGCCAAAGCGACTCAGCCCCCCTCGCCCCACGCATTGTTGAAACAGTGGTATCAGCGCTACCCCAATGCTTTCTTCAAAGGGCATACCAAGCCGCTGAAAGTAGGGATTCATCACGACCTGGCCGAGCGAGAACCCTGGTCCGGGAAACTGGTGCGTCGTGCCTTGGCCAACTACGTCAATCTGCCGCGCTACATCAAATCCATGCGGGAAGGGGTAGAACGGGTAGATCTGGAAGGCAATCCGGCGGGCAAGGTCGACAAGGAAGCAGCACGCCACGCCAGTGCGCGTCGCCACGAAAGCCAGGAGCGGCCTGCAAGAGAAGCGGTGTCGGCACCGCGTACCAACGTCGCCCAAAAAACGCCGCCAGCGAGGAAGGAGGCGCGCCAGACAGCGCCACGATTGGAAAAAACCGAGCAGGCAAAACCGCTTAGCTTTGAAGATAAGCTCAAAGGCTTGCAGCAGAAATTCGAAGGCCGCTGAGACCGGTTTTGGTTGGCTGGGTTCCATAAAAAAACACAAATCATAAAAAAACACTGTTTTTTTCTATTGCGTTCCTTGGAATCCCGGTATAGAGTTTGATCTGCGAGCATTGGACTATAACAAGGCTTTGTTGAGGACATGTCGCATACCACCGGGAAAAACCGGCGGATGAGAAAAAGAGCATGGCCCGCAAGCCACTTACTGGCTTCTTCGAAGGCCAGTAACAACGATCGAAACAGTAAGCTAGTTAAGGAACCTATATCATGAAAAAGACACTTTTAGCGACTGCCATTGTTGGCGCCCTGGGTGCCTCCGCTGCCGCTCAAGCAGCCACTGTCTATGACCAGGACGGCACCAGACTGGACATCTATGGCCGTATCGCCCTGGGCATCGCCGGTGGCGGCCCCGAGTTCAACGATGCTGAACAAGAAATCGACAACGGCGCTGAGTTCGTAGACGTGTTCTCTCGTCTGGGTCTGCGCATGAGCCAGCAGGTTACTTCTGACCTGAGCGCCTTCGGTCACCTGGAATGGCGTTTCCGTGCTGACGAGCGTCGCAGCGACGAAGCTTTCCGTGAAACTCGTCAGAGCTACATCGGTCTGAAGAGCGAGCAGTACGGTACAGTGGTTGGCGGTAACTTCGACAGCTTCTACAACCAGTTCGTTTCCAAGCCGTTCGACGTATACATCGACCGTGGCTTCGAATTCGCTGGTCACCCGATCCAGTCTCGCGGCGACTCTATCGGTTACTACACGCCTGACCTGCAAGGCTTCACTGCCTTCCTGCAGCTGAAGCATTACAGCGAGCGTGGCCAGTTTGAGCGTAACCAAGAGCCTGACTTTGAATTGCCGGAAGGTGGCGAGTTCGTAACTGATAAAGGCTCAGTTGTAGCCGCTCAGGGTGGTGTGCGCTACGCTGAAGGTCCTGTGACTGTTGCTCTGGGCTTCGTTGACGACGTAGTTCGTGGCGGCGGCAACGGCGAAATGCTGTACGGCCTGATCGGTTCTTATGACATCACTGACCAGTGGTCTGTTCGTCTGGGCTACGAAGGCCGCGACAACAGCAGTGAACTCGGCGGTGGCTTCGACACCGTAGGTCTGGGTGGTACTTTCACCACTGGTCCTTGGGCGTTCAACGTTGACTACTACAACATCGAGCGTGACGACGACTCTACCAGCAAAGCATGGTCTGCTGGCGCATACTACAAAGTATCCAGCAACTTCGACGTGTTCGCTGAGGTCGCTGACGGCGATGCGCCGAGCGTCGATCGTGACACCACTCTGGGCGACCTGACCGACAACGTATACTGGCTGACTGGCGCTCGTTACCACTTCTAAGCCTGGCTTTCGCCAACGCTTGAATGGATAACTGCCTAACAGCAGATAGAACCGGCCCTTAGGGGCCGGTTTTTTATTTGATGGCCTATGGTCAGTTAGTGAACAGGTTGGCCAATCGCTTGGCCGTCTGAAGCAAAATACAGTGGCATTATCAGTATTTACTATTATCAGTATTTACTAAACACATCTCATTGTTATTGACCGACACTTGGCGCTGGCAGCATTACGCCAGCGCCTGAACGTATGCTTGCCAGGCGAGCGCCTGGCGAGCAGCCACGTTATCGGTAAGCCGCTGTTGCCTGTGAACCCTCGTTTTCTGTGAGCCCATTCTGTCTGTGAGAACAGGCTGCCTGTGCTATTATCGGCTTCCTCAATGATTTGCCGCCCCAGGGCCATGAAAGGAAGTCTGTTTCAATGCTGGCAACGCACTCCCCCTCATCACAAGCACGCACTCAACCCCCCCAGCTATTCACGGGCGTGGCCGTCTTTCTATTGGCCGCCATTGCACTGGTGGTGCCCAGCGGCTACTCGCTAGGGGCGTTGTTGCTGCTGCTGGCGGGGCTGGGGCTCATCGCCCGGCGCCGTGTGCCTACGTTGACACGTCAGGATGGCGCTATCATGGCCGTGCTGCTGGCCTATGCGGCCATCACCATGCTGGAAGCGTGGCTGGATGGCCAGGGCAGCAAGGGCTTCGACAAGCCCAGCCGCTTCATTCTGGCCATTCCGGCGCTGTTCTGGGTGCTGCGCTACCCGCCCAATCTGGCCTTTCTGTGGAGCGGTGCCGCCGTGGGCGCACTCAGTGCAGGTACCTGGGCCGGCTGGCAAAAGCTGTTCGAAGGCGTAGACCGCGCCCAGGGCCATACCCATGTGATTCAGTTCGGTAACCTCAGCATGCTGCTGGGCGTACTGTGCATGGCAGGCCTGGGGTGGGCCGTGGTGCAGCGCCAGCGCCAAGTTTGGGTCGCCCTGCTGCTGGCGGGGGCATTGGGCGGCATACTGGGCTCGCTGTTTTCCGGCAGCCGGGGCGGTTGGGTCGGTTTTCCCATCGTGCTGCTGGTGCTGTATCGCGCTTATGGCACTCAGCTTTCCAGCCGCCTCAAGGTGGCCGTCGTGGCGGCCGTAGTGGTGGGGGGGCTGGTGGTATATTCAGTGCCTCAGTCGGGGGTTCAAACTCGCGTACAGCACGCATTCAGTGACGTGGCGTTGTACATTTCCGGTGAAAATCGCTCGACCTCTGTTGGGGCTCGATTCGAAATGTGGCGTGGTGCTGCCATGCTGATTCAGGAAAAACCGCTGACCGGGTGGGGCAGTAATGGTTATGCCGAGGCTATGTACGCCTTTGGTGAAGAAGGCATCATCAGTCGTGAAGCGGCCCAATATGGCCATGCTCACAATGAATTCGTCGATGCTTTCGCCAAACGTGGCATTCTGGGGCTGGTGATTTTGCTGGCGCTTTATCTGGTGCCCATGCGAATGTTCGCCCGCGATTTGCAAGCCCCCGACCTGGCCGCTCGCGCCGTGGCCACGGCGGGGGTGCTACTGCCCGTCACGTTTCTGGATTTCGGGCTTTCTCAGGTTTTCCTGGAGCATAACAGCGGCGTCATGATGTACGCCTTTCTGCTGGTGGTGCTGTGGGGTTGCCATCGTCGGCAACCCGCCCCCAAGGTGGCCTAGCGGGGTCGCTGGATAGACCCGCATGGGAAGCCCAAACGAATACGCCCGGCCTTGGCGCCGGGCGTCGTCTTTGTGGTGCCTCCTGACGGCTCAGGCAGGCTGAGGGCTGCGGCGGCCAACGCCCACGTAGCGCAGCCCGGCACTCGCCAGGGCGGCGGGCGAATAGAGGTTGCGCCCATCCACCACCAGCTTGTCGTTCAACTGGCTGGCCAGCCAGGCAAAGTCTACCGTCCGGAACGCCTTCCACTCCGTGCAGATCACCAGCGCATCGGCGCCTTTCACCGCCTGAATACGGTCACCGGCCAGCATCAGGTCGTCGCGTTCGCCGTACAGGCGGCGGCATTCGGCCATGGCTTCCGGGTCGAAGGCCTGCACCGTAGCGCCCGCCGCCCATAGCGCCTCCATCAGCGTGCGGCTGGGGGCCTCGCGCATGTCATCGGTATTGGGTTTGAAGGCCAGCCCCCACAGTGCGATGGTCTTGCCCCGCACATCGCCCAGTTCGGCGGTCAGCTTGTCGAACAGGGTCTGTTTCTGGCGCTGGTTGACCGCTTCCACGGCACCCAGCAGCTGAGGTTCGAAACCCAGCGCCCTGGCGGTGCGTTCAAGGGCCTTCACATCCTTGGGAAAGCAAGAGCCACCGTAACCGCAGCCGGGGTAGATGAAGTGGTAGCCAATGCGCGGGTCGCTACCAATACCCCGGCGTACCTCTTCGATATCCACCTCCAGCCGCTCGGCCAGGTTGGCCATCTCGTTCATGAAACTGATCTTGGTGGCCAGCATGGCGTTGGCGGCGTACTTGGTCAGCTCCGCGGCCCGCACGCTCATGAACATCAGCTTGTCGTGGTTACGGTTGTATGGTGCATAGCACTCGCGCATCAACTCTCGCACCCGTTCGCTTTCGGTGCCCACCACGATACGAGCGCCCCGAGTAAAGTCCTCGATGGCTGCGCCTTCCTTCATGAATTCCGGGTTGGAGCACACATCGAAGGCGTGGGCCGTGCCGCGCGCTTGCTGGGCCTGTGCGATGGTGGCCGCCACTTTCTCGGCCGTGCCCACGGGTACGGTGGATTTGTCGATCACCAGCTTGTAGCCGGTCATGTGCTCGCCAATGCTGCGCGCCACGGCCAGCACGTGGCGCAAATCGGCACTGCCATCTTCATCCGGCGGGGTGCCCACGGCGATGAACAGCAGGTCGCCCTGGCGAACGGCCTCTTCGGTGTTGGTGGTGAAATGCAGGCGGCCAGCCTCGCGGTTCTGCTGCAACAGAGTGCTCAAGCCTGGCTCGAACAACGGGCACTCGCCCGCATCGAGCAGGGCAATACGCGCCGGGTCGATATCCATGCAGGTAACCTGATGGCCCACTTCGGCCAGACACGCGCCCGCCACCAGCCCCACATAGCCCGTACCAAAAACCGCAATATTCATGGTGCCTTCACTCGTCAATACAAACGTTCAGCGAGCTTACCACAGCCGTGTGACACACCTACGACAAGAAAGCCACGGAACTAAAAGGCTATTTTCCGTTATAAGAAGCCGTAGTGTGGCTGCGCAAGGAAGCGCCAGCGTGAAAAGGATGGGGTGTACAAGGCTTGTTGACGTAGAGTTGGCACTGTTAATCCCTTACAATAGCCGAGCATTTTTATATCTCAGGTTAACCTCTATTCATCCGCACAGCGTAGGGCAAGGGAATGCGCCCGTATCAATCCCTGGGCGGTAGCGTGCCTTTTTGATGGAATCTTCTATGTTGAACACCCCCATTTACGTCTCGCGGCCAGCTCGCATGCTGTTGGCGGCGGTGGGAGTGGCCCTGGTCAGCGGCTGCGCCACCCAGTACCCCTCTGGCAGCGCCCAGCAAGCGCCTCAATACGTGCTTACCCAGGATGCGGCGTCGCTGCTGGAAGACGAAGCGCTCAACCGCTTCCTCACCCAATCGCCCGCCAGCGGTGTGCACACCGCCGCCCGCACCCCCTGGGGCGACAACGTGGAAATCATTGCCGAGGCCCCGTACCTGGCCGCCAGCGGGCGCAAATGCCGCCAGCTCCAAGTGATGGAGCCCGGCGGCAGCGTACGCGCAGCACTCGCCTGTGAAACCCCCAATGGCTGGGCACACCAGCGCCTGGTCACCCAAGCAGGAGGGCGCTGACATGCCGGCCACGATCACTTCCACCCCCGCCCTGTTGGCTCCGCTGAAGCGCGTGCTGGCTACGGCCGGGCTGGTGTTTGCCACGCTGGCCACAGCGCCCGCCATGGCGCAATCCATCAGCCTCTCCAACGACATTCTTCCCCAGCAGGGCAGCCAGCAACGCGGCCAGCCGGGGCAGCAAGAGCAAGTGGACGACACCCCCCGCGCCGACTGGCGCAGCGGCACCTACGGCCCCATTGCCACGCCGCCCCAGGACCCTGATGCCCTGCCGCCCTTTGGAGCCAACCTATTCAGCGGTGGCTTTCGTGGTGCCATGGGGGATGGCCTGAATGCCGACTACCGCATCAAGCCCGGCGACCAGATCACCGTGCGGGCCTGGGGCGCGTTCGAATTCGACCGCGTGCTGCCCGTGGATGCCCAGGGCAACATTTTCATCCCCGGCTCCGGCCCGTTGAATGTGGAAGGCCAGAACAGCCAGCAGGTAGACGGCAGCGTGCGTAGTGCCATTACGGCGGTGTACCCGGATAACGTCGAGGTCTACACCAACGTGCAGGGCGTTCAGCCCGTGGCCGTGTTCGTCACCGGCTACGTGGAAAGCCCGGGCCGCTATGCAGGCACCCCCAACGACTCGCTGCTCTACTTCCTTGACCAGGCAGGCGGCATCGACCAGGATCTGGGGAGCTACCGCCAGATTCGTGTGGTGCGTGACGACCGCACCGTGGCCACCGTCGACCTCTACGACTTCCTCATCAACGGCACCATCGCCCGCCCGCAGTTCCAGGATGGCGACACCATCGTGGTGGAAGAGCGTGGCCCCGCCATTGCCGTGGTGGGTGACGTACACCGCGAACACCGCTATGAACTGATCGGCAACCAGCTCAGCGGTGCCGAAATCATCAATCTGGCCCGGTTGAGAAGCGGCGTTTCCCACGTGCTGCTGCGCGGCGACCGTGACGACGGCCCGATTGCCCAATACTTCCCCATCAACCTGTTTGCAGGCCAAACGGTACGCAGCGGTGACGAAGTGGTGTTCAGCGCCGACCAGCGCAGCGAAACCATCGTGGTGGAAATCGAAGGCAGCTACTACGGCCCCTCGCGGTTTGCGCTGCCCCGCAATGCGCGCCTCAGCGAACTGCTCGACGCCATTGCCGTCCCCGAAAACATGACCGCCGTGGAAAGCATCTCGCTACAGCGGGAAAGCGTGCGCCAGCAACAGGCGCAATCCTTGCAGGACAGCCTGCGCCGCCTGGAAACCACCTACCTGGGCGCTTCCTCGCGCACCGACCAGGAAGCCCAGATTCGCCTGCAAGAAGCCGAACTGATCGAACGCTTCATCGAACGCGCCCGTGAGCTCGAACCCAGCGGCCGCTTGGTGGTGGCCTCCAGCGACGGCATCACCGACATCCGCCTCCAGGATGGCGACGTGATCACCATCCCTGAAATCAGCGACTCGGTGCTCATCAGCGGTGAAATCCTCGTGCCCCAGGCCGCCGTCTACCGCCCCGGCATGAGCGTCATCGACTACGTGGAAAGCGCCGGTGGCTTCACCGAACGCGCCGACCGCGACCAGATCCTGCTGGTACGCCAGAACGGCGCCGTCGAACACGCCCGCAACACCCCGCTGCGCCCCGGCGACGAAATCCTCGTCATGCCCAAGGCACCCACGCACAACCTGCAGCTCGCCTCGACCCTCACCCAGATCCTCTTCCAGATCGCCGTCACCACCCGCGTCGCCCTGGACCTGTGATCAGACCCGCTGCAGTGGCTCGGCGCCATCATCGGCACCCCTAACGGGGTGCTTCGCGGGTGCGCTCCGCTTACACCGCGCTACAGGTGAATCGCCAAGATACGCATGGGCGAGCACCCGTAGCGCGGCGTAACGAAAGAGCGAGAGCAACGAGCGAAAGAGGCACCCGCGGAGGGCGGCGCCAGCCGCCCTGATTGAGCCACGGTAATTGAGCAAACCTCATTGGCCTCATCAGCACCCCTAACGGGGTGCTTCGCGGGTGCGCTCCGCTTACACCGCGCTACGAAACACCGCCATCAACGGCACCAACCCCGTAGCGCGGCGTAACGAAAGAGCGAGAGAAACGAGCGAAAGAGGCACCCGCGGAGGCGGCGCCA
>NZ_PINZ01000065.1:0-11452 GCF_002810305.1 Halomonas sp. 141 | reverse complement strand
AGCGGCATGGAGCCAGTCTCCGTGTCCGATTCTCGTTGAATTGGGAATCCTCGTCCTTCAGGGCGAGGAGCAGTCAATATCCATGCCGTTATCTTCGGCAAGCTATCGTGGCGCGGTGGTTTACAACTTCTTCGATAACCTGCTGCCCGACTCCGAGGCGATTCGCGCCAGAATGCAGGCAAAATTTCAGCTGGCGACCGGACACCCCTTTGACCTTCTCGCCGCCGTAGGCCGTGATTGTATCGGCGCTATTCAGCTGTATCCCGAGACAGACACCATACCCAATGTTCGACAGATCACAGCAGAGCCGCTGGATGAGACGGATATCGCGACATTGCTCAGCGGCTACCAAGAGTTGCCGCTTGGCATGCATCGTGATGGAGACTTCAGAATCTCGCTCGCCGGGGCGCAGGAAAAAATGGCTCTGCTTTGGCACAGGGAACGCTGACCATCATACAGAGCATACTCGCACAGGCTGACGTAGCCATGAGCCGGGTAGCGGCGCTGCTGCCGGATGATTTTCCTGACACCGTGAGTGCCTCCATCATGGAAGGACTGGGTCGACAGCTCAAGAGACTGGAAAAGGATATAGACCAATGACACCTGCTCCCTGTTCAGGTGCTATTCAGGCTTCGTCAAACCTTCACTCAACTGTCACGAGCATGACATGTTGCGCGCCGATGCTGCTGAGCAAGCCATATTGGCTGTTTCTCATATAAGCCAGCAAATGGTTAAGCCAGCAGTGGGCCGCTCATCAGGGAGATGTATCATGACGAAGAAAACCGTGGCAGGCAGTGTCGATAGCGTAATGGCTCAGGGGGATGAGCCGCTCAGCAACCGTTCCAGCAATGCCTATTTTGGCGATATTCTGGAGCGGCGCTTGAGCCGCCGAGGCGTCCTCAAAGGGGGGCTGGCAACGGTGATCGCGGGCCTGATGGCGACCAGGCTGCCGTTGACGCAAGCGCTGGCCGCCAATGCGGGCGCGGGTTCACCCACCATGGGATTCAACCCGGTAGGTATCAGCGCTGCTGATAACGTCGTGGTGCCTGAGGGCTATCGCGTGCAAAGCTTCATCCCCTGGGGAACGCCCATCACGGGCGATATGCCCGCGTTCAGCCTGGAAGCTTCCGGGGAGCAGCAGGCGCATCAGGTGGGCAGCCATCACGACGGCATGCACTTCTTTGCGCTGAACGGCAGCTCCACCGACGGCCTGTTGGTGCTCAACCATGAATACGTGGAACCACGCTTCTTGCACGCAGCGGCCAGTGGCCTGGCGCTGGACCGCAATGGCTTTCCTCAGCATGACGATGGCAGCCGCGATGCCGATCAGGTGATCAAGGAGATGAATGCCCACGGCGTGAGTGTCGTGCGCGTTCGTGCCAATGAGCAAGGCGAGTGGGAAGTGGTGCAGGATGCCCTGAACCGCCGCATTACTGCCCAAACGCCCATGCAGCTCTCGGGCCCGGTGGCGGGCACGGAGCACCTGATTACCCAGTACAGCCCGGAAGGCCTGATGACGCGTGGCACCTTGAACAACTGTGCCCACGGGGTCACGCCCTGGAATACCTACCTGGCAGCCGAAGAGAACTGGGCGGGCTATTTTGCCAACACGGATACCGACATCAATCGTCGCCAGTCGCGCTACGGGATCGAAACCCGCGACACCGGTCGTTATCAGTGGCACCGTGCCGATCAGCAGAGCGATCAGTTCAGCCGCTTCGATGCCAGTAGCCGAGGAGCCAGCCCGGCAGAGGACTTCCGTAACGAACCCCATGCGTTTGGCTGGATGGTCGAAATCGACCCGATGAACCCCGATTCCGTGCCGGTCAAGCGTACCCACCTGGGGCGCTTTGCCCATGAAGGCGTCATCTTTGCCCCTGCGGTGGAAGGGCAGCCCGTGGTGGCGTACTCCGGGGACGACTCCCGTTTCGAGTACATCTACAAGTTCGTCTCCCAGCGCCCCTTCGACGCCGCGACGGCGGACGGCAGCCTGTTGGATGAAGGCACGCTTTATGTGGCCAGGTTCAACGATGATGGCAGCGGCGAGTGGTTGGCGCTGGCCCCCGGCCAGAACGGCCTGACGCCCGAGAATGGCTTTGCGGACCTGGCGGATATCCTGGTCAATACGCGCAGTGCCGCCGACCATGTGGGCGCCACCAGGATGGATCGCCCGGAGTGGGGCGCCGTCGACCCGCAAACCGGCGACGTCTACTTCACGCTGACCAACAATACGCGCCGTGCAGAGGGCGACGAGCACCCCGCCAACCCGCGCGCCAACAACAGCTTTGGCCATATCATCCGCTGGCAGGAAGAGGGCACTCACGCAGGCGAGCGCTTTGCCTGGGACCTGTTCGTGCTGGCAGGCGACCAGAACGATAGCCGCGACCTGGCGGGCAATGCGCTGGTAGAAGACAACATCTTTGCCAGCCCCGACGGCCTGTGGATCGATGCCGACCGTCGGGTATGGATACAGACCGACATTAGCGAATCCGAAATGAACACCGGTATCTACGAAGTCTTCGGCAATAACCAGATGCTGGTCGCCAACCCGGAAACCGGCGAGATCAAGCGCTTCCTGACCGGGCCTGTGGGCCAGGAAATCACCGGCGTGGTGACCACTCCAGACCAGCGCACCATGTTCGTCAACGTCCAGCACCCCGGCGCCACCACCACCGAAGAAGCCTTTGCCGAAGGCCGCTTCACCAGCCACTGGCCGGAGGGCGGCAGCGCCATCCCGCGTTCCGCCACGCTGGTCATTACCCGTGAAGATGGCGGCATTATCGGCGCGTGAGTAGTGCTCTCAACGCCCTCACAACCAGGCATCCAGCAGGCGGCGATACGCCGCCTGCGCCTGGGTTGCGCTGATGGGCTGCAAACGCACTTCTGTACCCGGCAGGCACTGTGCCAGCCGGGCGCAGGCCATAGGCGTGAGGGCGCCCAAACGCGGGTAGCCCCCAATGGTTTGGCGGTCGTTCATCAGGATGATCGGCTGGCCATCGGGGGGGATCTGCACGGCCCCTAAAGGAATCCCTTCCGAGACGATGCCGCCCAGGCGATGTGCTCGGAGGTAGTGCCGCCACTCCTATCGACCGTCCAGGGCGTTATGACACCCCTATTGCCGAACAGGAAGACTGGCGCAGCGGTCTGCCGATTGCTAGGCCAGCTTATGGCGACCACACTATTCCCTGAGACGCAGCTGTAGTGGTCAACTAATACCGGACAGTAATTTAAGGTTTTCCTCAGCCACCACGGGAGGCAGGCCATCGTTAAACGAGTGAGGGCGCTGCTGGTTGTAGTAACCCATCAGATAGCTACTAACGTCTTTCTTGGCCTCAGGTAGATTTCGATATCCCCACGCCGGTATCCACTCTGATTGCAGGCTCCGGAACAGTCTTTCCATCGGCGAGTTGTCCCAGCAGTTGCCACGTCGGCTCATGCTTTGTTTCACTCGATAGCGCCAAAGTCTTTGGCGGAACTTGCGGCTTGCATACTGACTACCCTAATCGTAATGGAACATGACGTTCTTAGGCTGACCACGTTGTTCCCAAGCGTGATCCAGCGCTTTCACAACAAGATCTGCATCTGGGCTGGACGACATGGCCCAGCCAACAACACGACGAGCGTAAAGATCCAACACAACGGCCAGGTAGCTCCAACGCTGGCCACTCCAGATATAAGTGATGTCACCACACCAGACCTGATTGGGCTGGCCTAGTGCAAATTTGCGGCCAAGATGATTCGCAATATCAGGTCGCTCAACGGTCGCCTGCTCGTAAGCATGGGGCCCGGCTGCTTGCAGACCAACCCCATTTCGCTCATCAAACTCCGAACCTTGAAACGGCCGATGGTGACGCCTTCTTCGCTGAGCAACTTCTTGATTGAGCGGCTGCCCGCTGAGCTGCGACTCTTTTTGAAAAGGCGGCTTACCTGAGCTTTTAAGGCCAGACGTTCAACATCCACACGGTGCCGCCGCTGGCGGTACTCGTAGTAACTGGAGTGGCTAATATCAAACGCGTTACAGACCCGACGTCTCCCCATCTTCAGTAGCACCCGGGGTTAGAGTCTGACGTTACTTTATCGTGTTTTACCACCAATTGCTTGGCATAGGCTGCAGGGGTCAAGCCACTAAGACTCTTCTTCGGTCTTTCCTCGTTGTACTCACGCCGCCATGCCACGATGATCACCTTGGCGTGATGAAGGCTGGTGAACCAATGCTCATTCAGGCACTCATCTCGAAAGCGCCCGTTAAATGATTCGATGTAGTTGTTTTGATTGGGTTTTCCAGGCTCGATTAAAAACAGGGCAACACCACGTTGATGAGCCCACGTCAGCATGGCGCGCCCGCAGAACTCCTTGCCATTATCCGTACGAAGGGCGCCTGGTAGGCCACGCTGTAGCGCTAGATGATCCAGAACTCGTGTTAACATGGCACGGGCAGGCACGATAGCCACGGCTTCGTGAGTAGCGTCGTCGGCAATGGTGAGGTTCTTGATCACTCTCCCTTCCGCCGTGCGGTCAAACACAAAATCCATGGACCAGACCTGATTGGCAGCACCAGGGCGGCCAAGGGGTTTGCGTTCAGACAGGGGAATCTTCTTACGCTTGCGTCGCTTCACCTGTAACCGAGCCGCAGCGTAGAGGCGTTCGACGCGCTTGTAATTGACCTGTTCACCGGCTTGACGCAGCTTCAGGTAGATCATGCCCGCGCCGTAACGACGATGCCGGTGTGCCAAGGCAATAATGCGTTCACGCAGTGTCTCATTGCGGTCAGGGGCCGATTGGTAGCGCAAGGCACTGGCACTCATACGCATGACACGGAGCGCTCGGCGCTCACTCATGCCACGTGACACCATAAAACGCACCGCGTCTCGAGGTGCCGGGACGCTCACCACTTTTTTCTCAGCGCCTCGCGAGTGACCTCCCTCTCCAGGAGCTACTCCGCAAGCAGCTTTTTCAGGCGTCCATTTTCGGCTTCGAGCTCCTTGAGCCGTTTGGCATCCGGCACACTCATGCCGCCAAACTTGCTGCGCCACAGATAGTAACTGGCTTCCGAGAAGCCGTGCCGACGGCACAGCTCCTTGATAGGCAGCCCCGCTTCGGCTTCGCCCAGGAAGCTAATGATCTGTTCTTCGCTGAAACGCTTCTTCATGTCCCATCTCCTTAGCATAGGATCGGACTCTAAAGTGTAGCGCTACTCAATCTGGGGGTGACGTCGACCCTGTAAAACTATTGTCTAAGTCGTATGCATCAAAGTTTTTTAGCTGGCCTATAATTTTGGTCGAGCTTTTCTTAACACGGAGGCCATCTCTATTATGTGATATCCTGTGGTGGTTTTGCACTGTAACTTAACATCATCTTCATATTCTCTGTAATGGGAACTCCGAGTAAAAAATCTTCTTTCCATTACATTGTAATAAGATAAGCTTCTTTCGAATTCACCAACAAGTATGCTTGCTCTAATATACTCTAGGCTAGGCCATATTCTTTGTTTTTGATTAATAGGTAAAAAGCTGTCATCGTATTCATTAATAATTATTCCATGCTCATTTCTCTTTACGAGTGATAGAGATGCCCTATAAAGTGACTGTGCAATCTCATGAGCACCACTACTTTTTTCTAAATTAAGTAGTAAAGATACCCATTCAAAATTATGCCCTAACTGATAGCATTCAAAACTGCCATCTTCATTAGCATATTCAGCAATAATATTATTTTTAGGGTTTAAAAATTTATGCATGATGGTTTTGTAGTACTTTAAAGCATAACTTTCATTAATTATTTTCGTCTTTGCGCATTGAGTTAAAGACTCAAATATATGCATGGCAGAATTTTGTTCTATGCCAACTTTTAAATTTATTGGTCTGAATAGCAAGCCAGAAAGCGTAATATCTTCAATTAACTTCAGAGAATTTCTAATATCATTATTTAATTCTTTTTTTGGCATGGCATCAGAGTGAAGATAAAGAATAGATTGCGAATAAAGAAGAAAGCTCAACTCGTAAGCGGATAGCTTAGATAGTTCAGTAATATTGTGTTCTTTATCAAAATAAGAAGAGTACTCACTTTTGTTTTTTACAGCTTCGTAGAGCCTTATTGCTAGTTTTAACAATTTTTCATCGTTAAAATATTCGTAGCTTTTAAGAAGGAAGATAATGCCGCGAGTCTGACAAAGTAGTCTAGGAGAGGCGTTGGCTCTAAGCTCTTGTGAATCAGGGAAAATAACCTCCGGGACGAGACCAAAGCTATTGAGAGATGAGGAAATGTTGAAGATAAGCTCAGAAATGATTTTTTCACAATTTGAAAACATGAAGTTAATTCCATTAAATTTTTAATAATCTATCATTAAAGAAGTGAATACTTTCTTTTTCAATGATGTAAAGACCTTCTAAAGCGATAGGTTCTGGATGGAGTGAAACTGCGATATCACCCAGCTGATGTGACATGGTTTGTTTCTTTCGGTTTAAGTATGCATATTGCATAGATAAACTTTTAAGGGCTTTAGTATTTTCATCTGCTGAAATTACACCACCAACCAGCACTATTCTATCAGGCAGGTAAAGACATGATAAGTTAGACAGCCAAAGAGCTAATAGGGAAGTATATTCTTCTGACATATGAACTTTTGTTTTTTTCGTCTTGATTGTTTCTCTTACCAACCTGCTTCCATCTAGGTCTATAGCACAAAACCCAAACTCAGACCGTAAGATAGATATAAAGCCATCGTGTACATTTAAGTAACATGCGCAGGTACCTGTGCCTAAATTAACAACTAATGTAGATCCACTATAATACTTTGTTGCGCCCAAAGCAGCAGCAGCAACATCATTAACTGCATGTAACGACATTTTCTGTGAATGAAAAATTCTTTTGCATTCATCTATATCGAAGTTAAGAAAAGGAATATCATTGGAAAAAACTGCATTCTCTCCGATATGAGCTGCAAAAGCCGCCACAATTTTTGTAGCATATGGAGAGGTGTTCTTAACTAGCGAGATGAGCTTACTTAATGAGTTGATGTCTGATGTAGGTACATTGTAGGACCCATTCGACGACTTTATTTTTATATTAGTACCACCAACATCTAGGTAGGCCACGCTACTTTGAGAAGTGTCAATGTAAGTAATCATTTTTGCTCATAATTTTTCATTTGGTTTATAAGTTTTGCCCAATTCATCATTTCTTTATGTAAAGTGTAACCTACCATTTTGTAGCATGCTAGTAAGTTAAATGTCGAGGGTTAGGTACGACGTTGAGGCTGTAGAAAAACCCCTTTGACAGCCAGGTTTTGGTAGGATCGGGAAAACAGGCGGGGAGTGGTCAGCATGCCGCGCTTCAAGGTTTACAACTACGATCAGAACGCCATGGTGGTGATCAACTACCAGGATCAGCCTCAGCCTGGCACCTTCGAACACGCAGTGCATTACCTGATCGAGCATAAACTCGACTTGTCGGTTTTCCATCCGGGATATCGCAACGACAAGACAGGTCGGTTGGCCGATGATCCGGCCATCCTGTTGAAGATCATCCTGTTTGCCTACTCAAAAGGGATCACCTCCAGTCGCGAGATGCAGTGGTGCTGCGAGACCAATATCATTTTCAAAGCCCTGTCCTGCGATACCGTTCCCCACTTTACCACTCTGCATGCCGACGAAATTGAAGCGCTCTTTGAACAAGTGCTATTGGTGTGCCACGAACAAGGCTTACTGGGCAACGAACTCTTTACCATTGATGGCCGCAAGATGTCCTCCGATGCCTTTAAAGAGTGGTCGGGTACGTTCAAGGTGTTGAGCGAGAAGCGGGAGAAGCCTGGTTCGGCATCACCTGCTAGAGCACTACGCTCGTGATAAAGCCGAAACGGAAGCCGATTTGGATCGGGACATTCACCGAGCCAGGATGATCCTCTCACTAGATGCTGTTATGAACAAAGTGGATCGCTTCCTAAAGACGCACAGCCCAATGATGGACCGAGGGAAGCGAATTAATGAGGTGAAGAGCAACCTCACCGATAACGAAAGCGCCAAGATGATCACCAGTAAAGGCACGATCCAGGGTTATAATGGTGTGGCCAACGTCACCCCATCTTCAGTAGCACCCGGGTTTAGAGTCTGACGTTACTTTATCGCTTTTTAACACTAGTTGCACTGCATAGGCTGAAGGGGGCAGGCCATCAAGACTCTTCTTCATCAATGGATGACGTCGGGTAGGTATTTGCAATATTTCAAATTAGTGAATTTTTTGTTTCATCCGTTGACATGTTAAAAAAAAACAATATATCATCCTTTATTAAAATTATTTAGGTGGCGCTAATGAACGGTAAGAAAAGCTCTTTTGATTTTAGTTTCGGTACATTCGGAGTTCATGCTGCGCATGCTGAGGCAATTTCGGGAATAGCACCAACAATAAGTAAAAATGTATTAGCTGACCCTTTTGGAATGATAACGCCCGGAAATCATTTTTCAAATCTGATGTTTATGGATGGATATGGGTGGGTGTCAAGCCCTAGTAATGAGTTGTTTGATAAAAAAAAGGTTGAAGATATTACAATTGCTTTGACTGACTCTTTCTTAGATATTTCTGAGATAAAGGGCATGATAAAATCAGGCGACTTGGATATTGATGGTGAAATAATTAATCATGATGGTTGTGTAAAAGTAACAAAGATTTCGATACAACCTGTTTGGGATATAAAGAGTATATGTGATTATTATTCAGTTACTGAGGAGAATTATTTAAGCAAATTATTTAAGTATACCGGTTTAGAATCTGAGTCTTTTTTGAAAAAGAGAGTGTTTATTCCATCTGTTCCAGCTAATACTCTTTATGTTGTAACGAAAAAACCAATATCAATTGGAAGCTTGCATAGTTTAGATATTCTTAGAGTTCATGATGAGTGCAATAGCTCAGATGTATTCGGTTCAACTATGTGTAGTTGCAGGCCTTTTTTAATTGAGGGTATAGTAAAATCGATCAAGTCTGCTCAGTCAGGTGGTAATGCAGCAATATTGTATATGCGCCATGAAGGCCGTGCCATGGGCGAAGTAAGTAAGTTTTTAATATATAACCAAAGAAAATATTTTTATAAAAATAAGGTAACTGATTATTTCGGTAGTGCGGTGGACATTACAAATCATTCTGATATCAGGAATCAGGATATAGCAGCTGAAATATTATATTGGGCTGGAGTAAAAGTAGTAAAAAATTTTGTCTCAATGAGCCCTCACAAGACTAAGGCTCTAGGCGATAAAAATATAATAATTGAAAATACTGGAGTCAATTACCAAGAGATAATCCCTAAAGAATCAAACATAGAGATTGAAGCAAAAATCCTTGCAGGTTATAAATAATGAATAGCATAGTAACGTTATTAGTCGAGGTGAGTTTAAATGGAAAAATCGACGAAGGGAATGGTGTTTCAAGTAAATCATTTTATCGTTATCAAAATAGCTCTGTAAGAGATTTTACACATAAGATTAGATCTGAATCAGACTGTATAGTGATTGGGAGAAAAACTCTTGAAACTGATAATCCATATTTAAGTGTCGATCAGAAATTATTCCCAGGTAAGAAGATTTCTAAAGTTATTGTTGGAAGGAAGCCAATAAAAAATGAAAATTTAAATGTTTTTGATGGCAATGGAGATGTATATTTTTTAGGAAATATAAAGCACCCTATAGACTCTCGTGTAAGGTTAATGCCTGTAGATAAGAATGAGTTAGAAGCATGTGAAATTGTTTCTTCTTTAAGGTCAGCAGGTTTTAATAGAATATTGATAGAAGGTGGGGCGAAGCTTCTGGAGAAGTTTTTAATATCAGGTAGCTTTGATAGATTGATTATTAAGTCTATTCCAATATTATGCTCAAGCGGAGCAAGTGATTTTTTAGATTTAATAGACAGCCCAACCATTAAACTGAGTTTATTAAAAAGCTATACTGCTGGAAATGTTTCTGTTTCTGAATATGAGTTGTTAAAAACTGGATTAATGTAATCATGAATGAATTTCATTCTAGCCAGCTAGAGTTGTCAAAGTGGTATGTTTCAAACTACGTAGTATTAGTTGGAGGCGCACAAAATGAAGATGATAATTATAAAAGATTTGTTTCACAATACGATAGATGCGAGTTGGAAAAACTTTTTATTAAAAAACATGAGCATGAGGAATTTTTCCGGCGTCATTATAATAAAATAACACAAGATAATGCTGAATTTAATCTAAATCGCGAGATTGAAGAAATAAGTAAAAGCGATTGCGACCCAGTTGCTAAAACTCTTTTAAAACATAAACGCTTAGACTTATATAAAGTATATCTAATCCAAGCATCAATGGACTTACTGGCAGAAGCTTCTGCATCAGGCTTTGGTTGTCTTGGAGTTGGAGGAGAACTGCAGACTGATTTATTTCGAATATTAGTAGACGAATTTGGATGCGGTAATTATAGTGAGAAGCACTCTACTTTGTATGCGGTGCTAATGGAAAAATTTGATCTCGATTCAAGTTATTTACATTATCTAAAACATTTTTCAATTGATGCAATTGTTTTCCATAATTTTGTACATTTCCTGTTTCAGAACAGGCGTAATTTTTTCTTGCAACTCGGATTTCTTGCGTGCGCAGAATCATCATATAGGAAGTCAACACACGAACACAATGAGGCATTAAAAGAATTAGGGGTTGAAAATAAGTATAGGAAATATCATTCAGAGCACGCCCATATTGATATTTTCCATACGGAAATTATGCAGGATATATACGAGAATAAAATAAAAGAATTCGGTGATCTTGCAAAACAAGATTTCGCTGCAGGTTTTAAAATGACAGAGTTTTACGGTAAGCGTTTAGCTGACAGCATTTCTAATGCAATGGAATGTATTGTAGAAGCAGGCATGAAAAGTTTTAGTAATGATATGATTATAGATAGCGCTCTTATTTTTGAACCGTCTGATGAGGATGACGACTATCTAATTAGCGGCTCTTTTATTGTTAATAAAAAACAGCTAGAAAAACACAATCTTTGCGATTACCCATTATATAAGGTTTTGTATTAAAGTGAGTATTTTTTTTGTTGCGCGGGATATATATTTCCAAGGGAAAAGACTTTTATTAGTTGAGATAGACGGTGTTCATTACTCTATTGAAGATAAGTGTCCGCATAGAGGGGGGCTAATTAGTAGAGGAAAAATTTGCGAAAAAGGAATCATCTGTCCATTACATCATAAAATTTAGTAACTATTCAGCACCGGTTGGCTGAGTCGGGGCTTCTTGCTGCATGAAGGCTGGCACCTCCCCCGCAAACAGTTGCTCCAGTGCGGTATGCGCCGCTACCCCTTGCTTGACGGCGGTCGAGAGAAAGCTACGCATGCGGCAGAAGATCTCAGCACCCTCCCAGGAGCGGAAACAGCCCGAGATTTTCTGCTGGACCTTGGTCATTCGCAGATCGCGTTCCCCCTGGTTGTT
>NZ_PINZ01000064.1:0-11832 GCF_002810305.1 Halomonas sp. 141 | reverse complement strand
AACAACCAGGGGGAACGCGATCTGCGAATGACCAAGGTCCAGCAGAAAATCTCGGGCTGTTTCCGCTCCTGGGAGGGTGCTGAGATCTTCTGCCGCATGCGTAGCTTTCTCTCGACCGCCGTCAAGCAAGGGGTAGCGGCGCATACCGCACTGGAGCAACTGTTTGCGGGGGAGGTGCCAGCCTTCATGCAGCAAGAAGCCCCGACTCAGCCAACCGGTGCTGAATAGTTACAACAAAAAAACCACGCCAAAGCGTGGTTGGATAAGGTGTATCGGTTGTATAGCTTTTAAGAAGGGGGCTAGTACCCCGCTTCAGCGTTAGTTACGGCCGCCGTTGTATTTAGGCACGAAGCGGCTGCCTTGAAGTTGCTCGTGATCGGGCGCATTTTCACGCAGCACGGCCAGGACTTCGCTGGCGCGATCTTGCATGCCCATGCCCTGGTAACCTTCTACCATGGTGGCCAGAGCATCCCGCGTGGCGTTGGATTCCGGATAGTTTTCAACGACCCAGCGACCGCGCTCGATGGCCGCGAGGAAGGCGCCACGACGCAGGTAGTAGTCGGCGACATGCAGCTCATGGCGAGCCAGCAGCTCACGCAGGTAGACGATACGTTGCTGGGCATCCGGGGCGTATTGGCTTTGCGGATAGCGTTGAATCAGCTCGCGGAAGTCGTTGTAGGCATCCCGTGAGGCGCCCAGGTCGCGCTTGGAAATATCGATCAGGCGCAGGCGTTCCAGGCTGAAGCGCCCTGCTTGCCAGGCGGACAGCCCGCGCAGGTAATAGGCGTAATCCACTTGCGGGTGGTCAGGGTGCAGGCGAATGAATCGGCTGGCCGCCGCGCGGGCCTCTTCCCAGTTACTGTTCTCGTAGTAGGCGTAGATCAGTTCGAGCTGGGCCTGTTCGGCATGAGGGCCAAACGGGTAGCGGGTGTCCAGGGCTTCCAGGCGCTCGATGGCGATAGGGTAGCGATTGCTGTCGAGGGCCGTACGGGCCAGCTCATACAGCTCGCGCTCTTGAACACCGGCAAGCTCGTCTTCGTCTTCCGGAGTGGTGTCATTGCTGGCACAGCCTGCTAACAGGGCAAGACTCAGGGCCAGGGCGCCAAAGCGGTTGGCAGCGGAAAAAACGCGCATCATCATCCTCGTTGCAAACAAGCCTCAATCACCGAAAAGCGACGATGGCCATAAGTAGAAATGGTAGAATAGGTCGCAGTCAGCCCACTATAAAACACCTGAGCGCAAAACGCAGGCTTGGCGATACTTTGCTGTAAGGGGTTAGCGGTGTCGTATCATCCAGAAGTAGGCGTGTTTGTGTCATAAAGAGGTCATTCATGTCTCGAATTGTGGAAGCCACGCAGCGCGTCCCCGCCACCCTGGCGGGCGCACGCTTGGACCAGGCCGCCGCGGAGTTGTTCAGCGATTATTCCCGCGAGCGCTTGAAAGCGTGGATCAATGCGGGAGAGCTTACGGTCGATGGGGCCAAGGCCAAGCCCAAGGCCAAGCTGCACGGTCACGAAGTGTTGGCGCTCCACGCCACCATCGAAGAAGACACTCGCTTTGCGCCCCAGGACATCGCCCTGGACATCGTTTATGAAGACGACGACGTCATGGTGGTCAACAAGCCTGCGGGAATGGTGGTACATCCTGCCGCAGGCAATCCCGATGGCACGCTGCTCAATGCGCTGCTGTTCCATCACCCTTCGCTGGCAGAAGTGCCCCGAGCGGGCATCGTCCATCGGCTGGACAAGGACACCACTGGCCTGATGATGGTGGCCAAGACCCTGCCCGCGCAAACGGCGCTGGTGGAGCAGCTTCAGGCGCGGACCGTGTCACGCCAGTACGATGCGGTCGTGCTCGGCAAGCCGGTGTCGGGCAGCACGATCGACGCCCCCATTGGTCGGCATCCGAAGGATCGCAAGCGCCAGGCCGTGACCGCCTCGGGCAAGCCTGCGGTGACGCATTTTCGTGTCGTCGAGCGGTTCCGCGCGCACACCCACGTGCGCTGCCAGTTGGAAACCGGGCGTACTCACCAGATACGCGTGCATATGTCTCATGCGCGTTTTCCGCTGGTGGGTGACCCGCTGTATAGCGGTCGCGCCAAGCTACCGCCGGGGGCAGCCGGGCCATTGAAGGAGATTCTGCGTGAATTTCCCCGTCAGGCGCTGCATGCGCGCCAGTTGAGCTTCGTCCACCCCACCAGTGGAGAAACGCTGACCTTCAAGGCGGAGCTGCCTGACGATTTGCTGATGCTGCTGGATTATCTGCGTGAAGATAGCGAGACCATGCGATGAGCGATGCCATAGACCTGCGCCCCACGCTGCTGCGCCCTGATTGGGCGGCGCCTGCCAGCGTGCAGGCTTTTGTGACCACCCGCGAGACAGGCCCCAGCCAGAACGACTTCGCGGCGTTCAACCCGGCGGCCCACGTGGGCGACAACGCCGACCACGTGGCGCTTTGTCGTCGGCTGCTGCACAAGGAAATCGGCGATAGCCGTCCGCTGCTGTGGCTCAATCAAACCCACGGGGCACGGGTGCAGCAGGAGTATCAGGAGGGCGCGCCGGAAGCCGATGCCTCGGTGGCCAGCAGCAGCGACTATGCCTGTGTGGTACTGACCGCCGACTGCCTGCCGGTGCTGTTCTGTAATCGGCAGGGCACCCAGGTGGCGGCGGCCCACGCCGGGTGGCGCGGGCTGGCCGGTGGCGTGCTGGAAGCCACGGTGGCAGCGATGAACTGCGACCCCGAAGACATTCTGGTGTGGCTTGGCCCGGCGATCTCCAATGCCCAGTTCGAGGTGGGCCCGGAAGTGTACAGCACCTTCGTGGCCATCCAGCCCGACACCGCAGAAGCCTTCGATCATAGCCCTTATCGCCTGGGCCATTACATGGCCGACCTGTACCGCCTGGCACGCTTTCGCCTGGAGGCGTTGGGCATCCATCAGATCAGCGGTGGTCACTTCTGTACGGCCTGCGAGTCGCGCTTTTACTCTTATCGGCGGGATAACGGCAACACCGGCCGCATGGCAAGCGTGATCTGGATCAAGTGAGCCGTCGGTCAACGGCTGGTTAATATCGCACGCCTCTTGAAATGGCCATAACTGCCGCCATTTTACTTGTCAAGCTAATCGTCTTTAGCACGTTCAACGACAGGTTATCGGGATGCGCCGTGGGTCGAAACGCACGGCACCCCCCCAAGGAGGTACTCCATGCGATTCGATAAATTTACTGCCAAGTTGCAGGCCGCCATTGCCGAGGCTCAATCCCTCGCCGTGGGGCGTGGCCACAATCAACTCGACCCTGCCCATTTGCTGCTGGCGCTGCTCGACACGCGCGATACCGGCATCAAGGCGCTGATCGAAAAAGCCGAAGGCAGCAGTTCCCGGCTGCGCGACGGCTTGCAGCGCCAACTGGAAGACTTGCCCAAAGTCAGCCAGTTCGACGGCGAGGTCCAGCCTTCCCGGGAATTCGTCAAACTGATGAACCTGACCGACCGCGAAGCGCAAAAGCGCGGCGATCAGTTCATTGCCTCCGAGCTGGTGCTGCTGGCAGCGCTGGAAATGAACGGTGCCATCACCAAACTGCTCAAAGAGGCCGGGCTGACGCGCAAAAGTCTCGAGGCGGCCATCGACAGCCTGCGTGGGGGCTCCCGCGTTGACGACCCCAATGCCGAAGATCAGCGTGAAGCGCTGAACAAATATACCCTCGATCTGACCCAGCGAGCGCTGGAAGGCAAGCTCGACCCGGTGATCGGTCGTGACGACGAAATTCGTCGCACTATCCAGGTGTTGCAACGCCGCACCAAGAACAACCCTGTACTGATCGGTGAGCCGGGCGTGGGCAAGACCGCCATCGTCGAAGGCCTGGCCCAGCGTATCGTCAATGGGGAAGTGCCCGAAGGCCTGAAGGAAAAGCGTGTGCTCTCGCTGGATATGGGGGCGTTGCTGGCGGGCGCGAAATTCCGCGGGGAATTCGAAGAACGGCTGAAAGCCGTGCTCAAGGAGCTCTCCCAGGAAGAAGGTCGGGTGATCCTGTTCATCGACGAGCTGCATACCATGGTGGGCGCAGGCAAGGCGGAAGGCGCCATGGACGCTGGCAACATGCTCAAGCCGGCGTTGGCCCGAGGCGAGCTGCACTGTGTCGGGGCCACCACGCTGGATGAGTACCGTCAGTACATCGAAAAAGACGCGGCCCTGGAGCGGCGCTTCCAGAAAGTGCTGGTGGACGAGCCCTCGGAAGCGGATACCGTGGCCATTCTGCGCGGCTTGAAGGAGCGTTACGAAGTTCACCACGGTGTCGATATCACCGACTCGGCCATCATCGCGGCGGCCAAACTCTCGACCCGTTATATCACCGACCGCCAGCTGCCGGACAAGGCCATCGACCTGATCGACGAGGCTGCATCGCGCATCCGTATGGAGCTGGACTCCAAACCGGAGGAGATGGACCGTCTCGACCGCCGTCTGATCCAGCTCAAGATGGAGCGGGAGGCGCTCAAGAAAGAGACCGACGACGCCACGAAAAAGCGTCTGGAAGCCCTCAATCAGCACATCCATGAGCTGGAGCGCGAGTACGCCGACCTGGATGAAATCTGGAAGGCGGAAAAGGCCAGCATCCAGGGTGCAGCGCAGTTCAAGGCCGAGCTGGAGCAAGCGCGTATCGACCTCGAACAGGCGCGCCGCCAGGGGGATCTTGGGCGCATGTCGGAGCTGCAGTACGGCAAGATTCCCGCGCTGGAGAAAAAGATCAGCGAAGCGGGTGAGGGTGAAGCCGATACCACCAGCCATCAGCTGCTGCGCTCCAACGTGACGGAAGAGGAGATTGCCGAAGTCGTGTCCCGCTGGACCGGCATCCCGGTGTCCAAAATGCTCGAAGGCGAGCGTGACAAGCTGCTGCGCATGGAAGATGCCCTGCACGAACGGGTCATCGGTCAGCACGAAGCCGTGGAAGCAGTGGCCAACGCGGTGCGGCGTTCCCGGGCGGGTCTCTCCGACCCCAACCGCCCCAACGGCTCGTTCCTGTTTCTGGGCCCCACCGGGGTGGGCAAGACCGAGCTGTGCAAGTCGCTGGCCAATTTCCTGTTCGATACCGAAGAGGCCATGGTGCGCATCGATATGTCCGAGTTCATGGAGAAGCACTCCGTGGCCCGTCTCATTGGCGCACCGCCTGGCTACGTCGGCTATGAAGAGGGCGGTTATCTGACCGAAGCGGTGCGCCGCAAGCCGTACTCGGTGCTGCTGCTGGATGAGGTGGAAAAAGCCCACCCGGATGTGTTCAACATCCTGCTCCAGGTGCTGGAAGATGGGCGCTTGACCGATGGTCAGGGGCGTACCGTTGACTTCCGCAATACGGTCATCGTCATGACCTCCAACCTGGGCTCGGACATCATCCAGCGCATGGGAGGCGACACCAGCAGTGACGGCGGCAGCGACTACGAGTTGATGAAGCAGGCAGTCATGGAAGTAGTGGGCAATCACTTCCGCCCTGAGTTGATCAACCGCATCGATGAAGTGGTGGTGTTCCATGCCCTTGGCCAGGAGCAGATTCAAGCGATTGCCGGGATTCAACTGGAGCGCCTGAAGGCTCGCCTGGCAGAGCACGATCTGAGCCTGGAAATCAGTGACGACGCCATGGCGCAGTTGGCGGTGGTTGGCTTTGACCCCGTATTTGGCGCGCGGCCGCTGAAACGTGCCATCCAGAGCCGCATCGAAAACCCGCTGGCGCAGGATCTGCTGGCTGGCAAGTACGCCCCGGGCGATACCATTCGCATCAGCGCGGGTGAAGGCAAGCTGATCTTTGGCTGATCCCGGAAGGGCTTGCTGCGCAATCAAATAGGGCGAATGCCCCGTCAGTGACGCTGGCGGGGCATTTTTTTGCAGCGACTGCGACCTTTGTTGCGTTTGCTCGGATAGGTGGTTGACACGCCAAGGGCGCTAATGGAATCTTGTGGGTTCCTGATTTGCGGGCGCGGAACCAGCGGGCAATCCCTCATCACCGCGCGAAGGGTAGGCTCACGCCTCTACCCGCCGAAGGACTTCCGGGCTCGGGCTAACCGCCTGACCTGGCCAACGCCCCGACACGGCAAACCGCCGTGTAAGGGAGGCACGCGTCAAGCTCGCCACGTCCAGACAGGCCATGGTGACCAGCAACGCGTGCTCCCGATGAGAGTGCAGGCCCTAACCGGGCCATATTGCCAGGGTTTGGCATCAGGTGCCGGCATGGGCCGGCAGCGGCATACCGCCGCACTCGACCCCGCAGGATGTCCTGCGGATCGCACTCGAGACCTCCAGGGGAGAAACACAGTGGAACTGCTTTCCGGCGCAGACATGATCGCCCGCTTCTTGCAAGATGAGGGCGTAGAGTACATTTATGGTTATCCCGGTGGTGCGGCGCTGCATATTTACGATGCGCTGTTCCGCCAGGACAAAGTGAAGCACATCCTCGTGCGTCACGAGCAAGCGGCCACCCACGCGGCTGACGGCTATGCCCGTGCCTCCGGCAAGCCCGGCGTGGTGCTGGTGACGTCCGGCCCTGGTGCGACCAACGCAGTCACGGGTATCGCGACTGCCTACATGGACTCCATTCCCATGGTCGTGCTGTGTGGTCAGGTCATGAGCCACCTGATTGGTGACGACGCCTTCCAGGAAACCGATATCGTCGGCGTGACCCGGCCCATCGTGAAGCACAGCTTCTCGATTCGTCACCCTTCTGAAATCCCGGAAGTGCTGAAAAAGGCCTTCTACCTGGCCTCTACCGGTCGCCCCGGCCCCGTGGTCGTCGATATTCCCAAGGACATGACCGCGCCCACCGAGCGCTACGAGTACGTGTACCCGAAGAAGGTCAAACTGCGCTCCTACAATCCGGTGACCCGGGGGCATACCGGGCAAATCAAGAAAGCCGTCGAGATGATGCTGAAGGCCAAGCGCCCGGTGTTCTACACCGGCGGTGGTGTGGTCACCGGCAAGGCCAGCGAAGGCTTGACCGATCTGGTGAAGCAGCTTGGTTATCCGATCACCACCACGCTGATGGGCATTGGCGCTTACCCGCAAAGCGACCGCCAGTGCCTGGGCTGGCTGGGCATGCACGGCTCGTATGAGTCCAACATGGCCATGCACCACGCGGACCTGATCATTGCCATCGGCGCACGTTTCGACGACCGCGTGACCAACAACACGTCGAAATTCTGCCCCACGGCCAAGATCATCCATGTGGACGTCGATCCCAGTTCGGTCTCCAAGACCGTGCGTGCCGACGTGCCCATCGTCGGTCCAGCCGCCAGTGTCATCAACGAGATGATCAGCCTGGTGCAGGGGCACGAGATTGCCCACCCCGAAGCGTTGGTCGACTGGTGGCAGAAGATCGACGGCTGGCGCGCCGAGCGGGAAGGCAAGCTCTATGAGCCCTCCAAGCCCGGCGAGGCGCTGAAGCCCCAGGAAGTCATCGAGGCACTGTGCCGCGTCACTCGGGGCGAAGCGTACGTCACCACCGACGTGGGCCAGCACCAGATGTTTGCTGCGCAGTACTACAAGTTCGACAAGCCCAACCGCCTGATTACCTCCGGAGGCCTGGGCACCATGGGCTTCGGCTTTCCGGCCGCCATGGGCATCAAGCAGAACTTCCCCGAAGACGACGTGGTATGTGTCACGGGGGAAGGCAGCTTCCAGATGATGATGCAGGAGCTTTCCACCTGTAAGCAGTACGGGGTGGGGGTCAAGATCGTCAACCTGAACAACGCGTCGCTGGGGATGGTGCGCCAGTGGCAGGACTTGAACTACAAATCCCGCCATGCGCACTCCTACATGGAGTCGTTGCCCGACTTCCATATGCTGATCGAAGCTTACGGGTTTACCGCCATCACGGTCACTACCCTGGACGAGCTGGAGCCAGCGCTGGAGCGTGCCTTTGCCAACAAGCATGAGCTGGTATTCCTGGACGTGAAGGTCGACCCCTTTGAGCACGTTTACCCGATGCAAGTGCCGTTAGGCGCGATGCGTGACATGCTGCTGTCCAAAACGGAGCGTACCTGATGCGTCATATCATCTCGATTCTGATGGAAAACGAACCGGGTGCGCTGTCACGTGTAGTCGGGTTGTTCTCTCAGCGTAACTTCAACATCGAAACGCTGAACGTAGCACCGACGGAAGACCCGTCGCTGTCACGCTTGACGGTCACCACCATCGGTGACGACCGGGTGATCGAGCAGATCACCAAGCACCTCAACAAGCTGATCGACGTGGTGAAGCTGGTCGACCTGACCGAAGGTAACCACATCGAGCGGGAGTTAATGCTGGTGAAGGTCAAGGCGCTGGGCGCTGCCCGTGATGAAGTGAAGCGTACCGTGGATATCTTCCGCGCCCAGGTCGTGGACGTGACACCGAGCCTCTACACCGTTCAGATCACCGGCGATGCCTCCAAACTGGATGCTTTCCTGCAGGCCAAGGCGCCGGTGGGCATTCTGGAAGTGGCGCGCACGGGCGTCTCCGGCATTGCCCGCGGTGACAAGGTGCTGTCGCTCTGATCGCGCGTTAGTACCCACCCCAAAACCGCCCTTCGCCGGGCGGTTTTTTGTTTTTGGGTGGTGCCAGGCGGATGCCGCTAGCGAGGTGCCACCGTGGTCCAGAAAGCATCGATCATGGGATTCTGCAGCCGCCGGTTCAGCACGCACAGGCCGACATCGTAGTGGGGCAGCTCGGGCTTGACGTTAAGTACCTGTACACGCTCTGCCAGCGGGCTGTTGTCCAGCACGATACGCGGCACCACACCGACCCCAAACCCTAGCCCCACCATGCTGACGATGGCCTCATGCCCCGCCACCTGGGCATAGATGCGTGGCGCAATGCCCATGGCCTTGAACCAGGTGTTGGCGTACTCCCGCGACAGGCCAGCCTCCGACAGAATCATGGGCACATGCCGCCACTGTTCGGCGGTCGAGCTTTCCGGATGGCTAGGCAGCCAGGCATGGGTTTCCGTCGGGGCGATGAACAACAGCGGCGAACGGGTGAGCGACTTGAACGCCAGGGCGCTGGGAGGAATGCGAGGCCTGGGCGTAATGGCCATGTCATCGGCCCCTTCCAGTACGCGGTTCATGGCGTCTGCCGGGTCACCCGTATGCAGCTTGAGCTCGATACCGGGGTGGCGTACCCGCACATCGCTCAACAGCTCATACAAAAAGCTGTAGCTGGCGGTGACCGAGCAGTAGATGCTGATTTCCCCGCTGAGCTGTGTCGCGCTGGTGGCCAGCGTGCGCTTTTGGGTTTCCCACTGCTCCAGCGTCTCCTTGGCGTAGCGCAGGAAAGCGATCCCTTGTGGGGTCAGCGTGACATGCCGGTTGTCACGTTCGAACAGCCGGGTGCCCAGTTCGCTCTCCACCTGCTGAATCGAGCGGCTCAAGGTGGAAGGGCTGATATGGCACAGCTCGCTGGCGCGCCCGAAATGCAGCGTATCCGCCAGAGTGACCATGTGCTTGAGAAGACGAAAATCCATGGGGTCGATGCCCTGAGTGTGATTTCATTTTATGAAATAGTATGTTGCAAATATAGCGTTTTACGCAATGGTGCTGCTGACGTAGAGTGACCTCAACGCCGAATCCCAGTGCTGCACTAGACGGCACGGGTGGCCATCAACGCTGACACATACACGATAACGATCTGATTCAACCGATTTCTGGAGTCTCGCCATGCACGTTTACTACGATAAAGATTGCGACCTTTCCCTCATTCAGGCCAAGAAAGTCACCATCGTCGGCTACGGTTCTCAGGGTCATGCCCACGCCAACAACCTGAAAGAGTCGGGTGTCGATGTCACCGTAGCGCTGCGCAAAGGCTCCTCGTCTGCGGCGAAAGCAGAAGCAGCAGGCTTGAAAGTCGCCAGCGTACCAGAAGCGTGCAAGACCGCTGACGTCGTCATGATTCTGGCGCCGGACGAAAACCAGAAAGCCATCTACGAGCAGGAAGTCGAGCCGAATCTGAAAGAAGGCGCGACCCTGGCGTTTGCCCACGGTTTCAACATCCACTACAACCAGATCGAGCCGCGTAAAGACCTCGACGTGATCATGATCGCGCCGAAAGCGCCGGGCCACACCGTACGCTCCGAGTTCGTCAAGGGTGGCGGTATTCCCGACCTGATCGCGATCCACCAGGATGCCTCTGGCAACGCCAAAGAGCTGGCGCTCTCTTACGCTGCAGGCGTTGGCGGTGGCCGCAGCGGTATCATCGAGACGACCTTCAAGGATGAAACCGAAACGGACCTGTTCGGCGAGCAGGCGGTCCTTTGCGGTGGTGCGGTCGAGCTGGTGAAGGCCGGTTTCGAAACCCTGACCGAAGCAGGTTACGCACCGGAAATGGCCTACTTCGAGTGTCTGCACGAACTCAAGCTGATCGTCGACCTGATGTACGAAGGCGGCATTGCCAACATGAACTACTCCATCTCCAACAATGCGGAGTATGGCGAGTACGTGACCGGCCCTGAGGTCATCAACGACGAGTCCCGTGCCGCGATGCGCAATGCACTCAAGCGCATCCAGACCGGTGAGTACGCCAAGATGTTCATCCAGGAAGGCAACACCAACTATCCTTCCATGACTGCACGCCGTCGTCTGAATGCCGAGCACGAAATCGAGCAGGTGGGTGCCAAGCTGCGCGGCATGATGCCGTGGATTGCTGCCAACCAGCTGGTCGACAAGTCCAAAAACTGATCGATCACCGTTATGAAAACGCCCCGAAGCGCCTATGCGTGCTGCGGGGCGTTTTGCATTCCGGCTGTCAGGACTGGTCGGCAAGGGTTCACCGTGTAGAATGAGAAGGGTTACTTGTGAATGTGACTTCACTCTAAATGGATGACACTTATGACTCAGGATGCTCGCGACCCAGAGCAGGAATCGCTCCCTTCGTCCGCTGCAGATACGGACAGCGCGGCTACTCCTTCGTCGAAGGAAGAGGAAATCGTGCGGAACGAGGATCTTGCCGCTGCCTTTCTTCGTGAAACCGAAGTCGTGGAGGAGGCCGTCGAAAACGGCAAGAAAATTCGCCGCAAGGGCATCTACCTGCTGCCCAACCTGTTTACCACGTCGGCACTGTTTTCTGGTTTCTTTGCCGTTGTTGCCTGGATCAATGGCGAGTTCACGTCGGCAGCGGTGGCCATTTTCATCGCCATGGTGCTGGATGGCCTGGATGGTCGCGTGGCGCGCATGACCAATACGCAAAGCGCTTTCGGGGCCGAGTACGACAGCCTGTCGGACATGATCTCGTTCGGCATGGCGCCTGCCCTGGTCGCCTTTACCTGGATACTGCAAGATATCGGCAAGACCGGCTGGGTGGTGGCCTTTCTCTATGTGGCGTGTGCTGCCCTGCGCCTGGCCCGCTTCAACGTACAGATCGGCAGCGTCGACAAAAAGTGGTTTATCGGCTTGCCCAGCCCTTCGGCTGCGGCGCTGGTCGCCGCCAGCGTGTGGACATTCCACAGCTTCGACGCCGATGCCGTTGGCTTCAAGCTGCTGATGCTGCTGGTAGTGGGCGCGGCGGGTATTCTCATGGTGAGCAATATCCGCTACTACAGTTTCAAGGACCTGGACTTCAAGAAGCCCGTGCCCTTCGTGGTGCTGCTGGCGGTGGTGCTTGGATTCGTAATGATCTCGGTACAGCCCTCGGTCATGTTGCTGTTGCTGTTTGGTGCCTACGTCTGCTCAGGGCCGATGCTGGCCGTCATGCGCAAGGCCAAGGTCAAGGCCAAGCCCAAGCACTGAGCTGAAATTATTTTAAAAAAGCCCTTGCCAACCCGGCAGCGAATCCGTAAAGTACGCATCCGCTGCCGGGGACGCCAAGCGTTACCAGCGGTGAAGAAG
>NZ_PINZ01000063.1:0-11959 GCF_002810305.1 Halomonas sp. 141 | reverse complement strand
GAACTGGTGCAGCCCGCCTACCGGAAGAACTCGCTGTGGAGTCCAAGCTACTTTGCGGGAAGTGTCGGAGGCGCCCCCCCTGAGCATGGTCAAGCAGTATATTGAGCAACAATCGAGGCCGGACTAGGGGCGCTCTCGCGCCCCTCGCTATCCATCCTCGCACAGAAGTACGAGGTTTTTCGCGATGTTCGATAAACTGTCATCCAATTGTCACAAACAGGGCGTAGGGTAAGCTATTCTGGCCACAAACCCTTATTTTCATCACGGCACCTGCTTCGTATGATGTCGACATGACTCCTCCTCGGCTACCTGCTTCGCGTCAGCCGCTACGTTTGCTTCACGACCGTATTGCCACCGGACTGATTACGGCTGGCGGCATTGCTGTTTTGCTGGCGATCCTCGCCATTGGCGTCTTTCTGGTGTGGGAAGCGCTGCCGCTGCTTGGTTTTGGCGAAGCGCTCTCCCTGGCCACGCTGTCGCCGCTCGCCTGGGGCACCCTCAAGGCTGCCCTGGCGGCCATGCTGTTTGCCACGCCCATTGCGCTAGGGGCCGCCATGTATTCGGCGCTGTTCATGTCGTCACGCCTGCGCAGCCGCATCAAGCCCGTGATGGAGTTGATGGAAGCAATACCCGGCGTGGTGATTGGCTTCATTGCCGGACTGCTGCTGGCCCCGTGGGTAGAGCGTCATTTGGCCAGCACCCTGCTCGTACTGGCCTGGCTGCCGCTGAGCGCAGCGCTGGCAGGTGCCCTTTGGCATATGGCCGGCAGCCGTTGGCGCCAGCGGCTGCCGCTGTCGTCGGCGGCACTGTGGCTGATACCGTGGCTCGCCTGCATGACCGCCCTGGCCCTGTGGGCGGCACCGCTCGCCGAAACCCACTGGCTGGGGGGCGACTTGCGTCTGTGGCTGGAGCAGCGCCACGGCATCGACTACGCCACGCGCAACGCCCTGATCGTCGGCATCGCCATGGGCTTTGCGATTATTCCCAGTATCTACTCGCTGGCCGATGACGCCCTGGCCGACGTGCCATCCACCTTGATGGAAGGCGCCCAGGCGTTGGGCGCCAGCCGCTGGCAAGCGCTGTGGAAAGTCGCCCTGCCCACCGCAGGCCCTGGCGTGTTTTCGGCGGTGATGATTGGCGCAGGCCGCGCCGTGGGCGAAACCATGATCGTGCTGATGGCCAGCGGCAACACCGCACTGTTCAGCGCCAGCCCCTTTGAGGGGCTACGTTCACTGTCGGCGTCGATTGCCATCGAGCTGCCGGAGGCCTCCCCCGGCGGCATGACCTATCACCTGCTGATTCTGGCGGCGCTGGCGCTGTTCATCTTCACCTTCTCGGTCAATACGCTGGCCGAAGTCGTGCGCCAGCGCCTGCGTCGGCGTTACCAGCGGCTGGGAGGTGCACGCTGATGGGCTGGCGAGCGCTGAGCTTTCGCCTGAACACGGCGGGCAACCGGCTGTGGCCCTGGCTATGTGCGGGTAGCGTGGCCCTTTCGCTGCTCATGCTCGGCGCTTTGCTGGTACTGCTGACCACCAAAGGGTTAGGTCACTTCTGGCCCGCCGAGCTGGAGGAGGTCACCCTGCACAGCGGCGAAACGGTGATCGGCCAGCCGGTGCGCGAGGTGCCGCTACCCCATGCCCAGGGCATGGAGCGGCTCTATTTTACCGGCAACCGCGACCTCACGGGTGCCAGCTGGCGCTGGCTGGCCGTCGATCAAATCGCCCAGGTCACCACACCCGCTGAGCTGATACGCCTGGAGCGTACCCCGTGGGGCGACTTTCTTGGCCGCCTGGATGCCGTCGAAAACGAAGGCCAGCGGCTTGAAGGGCAGGCGGCCATGGAGTTCGTGCGCCAAGCCCTGATGCTGCCGCCAAACCAGCGCCCCGACGCCCAGCTGTTGCTGGAAGCCAATGGCAGGGTACAGCCTCAGCCGTTGGCGGGGATCACCCACCTGCAAACTCCCAACGCCATGGCCTGGCACCAAAAGGTGGCAGCCTGGGGCGGGCGCGTGTGGCAGTTCCTCAGTGAGGGGCCGCGCGCGGCCAATACCGGGGGCGGCGTATGGCCGGCCATTTTCGGTACGCTGCTGATGGTGATTCTCATGTCCGTGATCGTCACCCCCTTTGGCGTGTTGGCGGCCATCTACCTCAACGAAATTGCCCACCAGAACCGCCTGACCCATCTGGTGCGTATCGGGGTCCGTAACCTCGCTGGCGTGCCCTCCATCGTATATGGCGTGTTTGGGCTGGGGGTGTTCGTGTACGGCATCGGCGGTTCCATCGACAGCTGGTTCTTCGAAGACGAACTGCCATCACCGACCTTTGGTACCGGCGGGCTGCTGTGGGCATCGCTGACCCTGGCACTGCTGACCCTGCCGGTGGTGATCGTGGCCACGGAAGAGGGCCTGGCACGCATTCCCGATGCCCAACGTGAAGGAGCCGTGGCGCTGGGGGCGACCCGCCTGGAGATGCTCACGCGCATCGTGCTGCCCATGGCCATGCCCGCCATGCTGACCGGGGTGATTCTGGCCGTGGCGCGGGCCGCTGGCGAAGTGGCCCCGTTGATGCTGGTGGGCGTCGCCAAGCTGGCTCCGCAGATGCCCCTGGACGGCGAGTTTCCCTACCTGCACCTCGAACGCAAGTTCATGCACCTCGGCTATCATCTATTTGATACGGCCTTCCACGGTGAAGACGTACAGGCCGCGATCCCCCTGGTGTTTGCCACCGCGCTCCTGCTGGTGCTGATAGTGCTGGTGCTTAATCTAACTGCCATATTTCTGCGTCATTATCTGAGGCGTCAACGAGGAAACGAATGCTAGCGTTATCGTCCGCCAACACTGCTCAACCGCCGGTGACGCGCTTCTCAGCCGACGCCCGGTGCCTGAGCATCCACCAGTTCAACCTCGCTTATGCGGGGAAACCGGCGTTGCGTGACCTGACGCTCGACGTACCTCGTCACCGGGTGACCGCGTTCATCGGCCCCTCGGGCTGCGGAAAGTCCACGCTGCTACGGGCAATCAATCGGCTTCACGACTTGAACGAGTCCGTGACCCACGATGGCCATATCTACCTGGAAGAGCAGGACATTCATGCGCCACGCATGAACGTGACCGAACTCAGACGGCGGGTAGGGATGGTGTTTCAGACGCCCAACCCGTTCCCGATGTCGATCTACGAAAACGTGGCCTTTGGCCTGCGCCTGCAAGGGCGCCTGCCCAAACGCAAACGCGACGACATCATCGAGTGGGCGCTGACATCGGCCGCTCTGTGGGATGAGGTCAAGGACCGCCTGCACCGTTCGGCCTGGCAGCTCTCCGGCGGGCAACAGCAGCGCCTGGTGATTGCCCGGACGCTGGCCGTTCAGCCGGATGTCCTGCTGCTGGACGAGCCCGCCTCGGCCCTCGACCCTATTTCGACCCTCAAGATCGAGGAGTTGATACGCAACCTGAAGTCCCAGCTCACCCTGGTGCTGGTGACTCACAATATGCAGCAGGCCGCGCGGGTTTCCGACTACACGGCCTTTTTGCAAAACGGTGAACTGATCGAATATGGGCCCACGGATCAAGTGTTCACCAACCCGCGTCTACAACGCACCGAAAATTACATTACCGGCCGCATGACCTAGGCCCCATCGACGATACGTCAGGAGTGCTCAATGGATATCACGAGCGAGACACACAGCCAACACATCTCTCGCCAGTTCAACCAGGAGCTGGAAGAGCTGAAGACCCACCTGATGGCCATGGGCGGTCTGGTGGAAAAGCAGGTGCAGGATGCGGTGCATGCTCTGCTGGAGGGCGACAGCCGCCTGGCGGAAAAAGTGCGCGACAATGACCGTCAGGTCAACGACCTGCAGCTGCAAATCGACGACGAGTGCACCCGAGTGCTGGCTCGCCGTCAGCCGGCGGCATCGGACCTGCGGCTGGTACTTGCGGTCATCCGTGCCACCTCGGACCTGGAGCGAATCGGCGACGAAGCCAGCAAGATTGCCCGCAATGCACTGTTGTTAAGTGAAAACAGCGGTGCCATTCGTGGCTTGGTAGAAGTCCGCCATATCAGCGAGCACGTGCGCAAGATGCTGCGTGACGCCCTGACCGCCTTCGCCCGCTTCGATACCGAGCTGGCCATGCAGGTCGTTCGCGAAGACGAATCGGTGGACGACGAATACGGCAGCGCCATGCGCTCGCTGATGACCTTCATGATGGAAGACTCGCGCTCCATCAGCTCGGTGTTGAGCATCATGTGGGTGCTGCGCGCCCTGGAGCGGGTGGGCGACCACGCCAATAACCTGGCGGAATACGTGGTGTACCTGGTGAAAGGCCTGGATATTCGCCACAGTGACCCAGACACCCTGGAACAGAAGGTCATGAAAAAATCTTGACCTGGCCGTCAAACCCTCCTGCAATACGCCCAGACCATTGTCTGGGCGTTTTTTTAGGGAGTAATGTCGCGTGAATGCACTCAACGCATTGGGGCAAGGCACCCGCCTGGTGTATCAGCCCGGGCTAAGGCGCTATGTTTTTCTACCCATTCTGGTCAATCTGCTCGTGTATACGGGTATGGTTTACGTGCTCTTCACACGCTTTTCGGGCTGGCTGGAGAGCAGCATGGCCATGGTGCCTGGCTGGCTGGAGTGGTTGTCGTGGCTGATCTGGCCGCTATTCTTCATCAGCTTGCTGGTGGTGATCTTTTTTAGCTTCACCCTGGTGACTCACCTGATCGCAGCGCCTTTCTATGGGTTTCTGGCGGCTCAGGTAGAGCGCCAGGCCACCGGGCGTGAGCCTCTGGATGACCGAGGGCTGGCCAAAACGGCGCTGGACGCCGTGGGTCGAGAGCTGGTCAAGCTGAGCTATATTCTGCCGCGCATGGCCGTATTGTTCCTGTTCAGCTGGATTCCCGGCTTGAACGTCTTCGCGCCTCCCTTATGGGCGCTCTTTTCTGCCTGGGTCATGGCCATTACCTATCTGGACTACCCGATGGATAACAACAAAGTGTCGTTCAAGGACATGCGCAGCAGGCTTTCACGGCGCTGGTGGCCGAGCATGACATATGGCGGGCTGGTCATGCTCATCACCTGGATCCCCTTGGCCAACCTGTTCCTGATTCCAGGCGCCGTCGCAGGCGCAGTCCTCATGTGGGACCGCCACTATCGTGGCACACTGGACACGCGGGATAAGGCGGCAGGCTCGGCGCTCTGAATCAGAGCCATTCATCACAGGGCCGCCCATATAGCAGGCACAAAAAATTAGACCCCGCTAGGCGGGGTCTCGACCACTCTTACTTATGAACGATACTGACTGCTGGCTTCCTCTCCGTTTGCGGGACTCCAACCTTGGAATTTACCCTGACCAGTGTCTTGACCGTTTTCTGATTCATCCTTGAATCGGTGAGCATCCTTGCTATGGGACATCCTTGCCCTCAGTTTGCTCACTCCTAAGCGTAAGAGTTTTTTTCAGCTTTGCAAAGAATTGTTACGTTTAGCTGCCGCTATTTTCTTCTACCACATCTTCCGGAGTGTACTCGGCACCGCCGCTCATGTTGGTAGACTCTGGCTCATCCACGACGTCGGGACCTTGTGTGCCGTGATCAGTGGTCAGGTCTTCTGTGTCGTAGCTACCGGGCTCAGCCGTACCAGACTGTGTGTTCATGGGCTCATCTTCGACGGTTACATCCTGATTCTGGTCGATGGATGAGTGATCCGTGGTGTCTGCAAATGCCAGTGGACTTGCCATCAGGCCAAAAGAAACACCTAAAATACCAGCTTTCTTGAGTAGTTCCTTGGACATCATATTCCGCCTCCTCGATCGCTGTTAATACCGCATAGTTAAGGAAGAGTGACTTCATGTCTTACCAGTTCCTGCGGTAATCTTCCTTACTCAAAATATTGCATGCGCTATGCCACACATGCCAGAAAAATTAAAAATCCATAAATTTCAAAAACTTATTAAAAAAACAAAGAGGCGAACAAGGCCGCTGAGAAGCAATGAACAGGCGCTTTGAGTGGTTAAAAATGACACATGAGTGAGGTGTGACCAGAGTTCTATGCCAATATGGCACACTTATACAGGTGTTATGCAAAAGAAGGGGGTTCAGTGAAGTCGAGCCTTCAAGCAGGCCCGGTAACGCGTCTGGCAGGAAACACACAGCGAAAGGCAGCTCCCTCGCCCGGGTGTGATTCAACATTGAGTTGGGCCTCGTGGCGCAGCAGCACGTGCTTCACGATGGCCAGGCCCAGACCCGTCCCTCCTGTTGCCGTACTGCGCCCTTTATCCACTCGATAGAAGCGCTCGGTCAGGCGGGGGATATGCACCGGATCAATGCCATCGCCATCGTCCTCGACCTCGATACACCCGTTGCCGTTGGCGGCCACCGACCAGCGCAGCGTGATCTGGCTGCCTTCCGGGGTATAGCGCACGGCATTGAAGGCTAGATTGGAAATGGCGCTGCGCAGCTCCTGCTCGCTGCCGATCAAGCCAGCGTCGCTCTCTAGAATGACCTGCACACTGTGCTGCTGCCTCGAGAGCGCCAGAGCGTCTCGGCGAATGCTGTCGAGCATGGGGCCTACGGCCAGCGTCTGGTGATCGTCGCCGCCCTGGTCGATTTCCAGCCGTGACAGCAGCAGCAGGTCATTGACCAGGTTCTGCATCCGCCGCGTCTGCTCCTCCATCTGTACAATTCCTTTACCCAAGCGGGGAGGCAGCAGCTCCTTGAGGTCGCCGTAGGTTTCCAGGTAGCCCGACAGCACGGTCAGCGGAGTGCGCAGTTCATGGGAGACGTTGGCGACGAAGTCACGCCGCATCTGCTCCAGGCGGTGTAGACGCGTAATATCACGGGCCATGACCAGCCGCTCGTCATCGCCGTAGAGGGTGATCTGATACTGGAGGATACGCCGCTCGTCGATCGGCGAGGTCAGCGTCAGCGGCTCGCTGTAATCGCGGGCATTGAAGTAGCTGATGAAGCGAGGGTCGCGCAGCAGGTTGGTGATGTGCTGGCCACGGTCGTGGGCGGTTTGCAGCCCCAGCATGTCGGTGGCCGCGCTGTTCCACCACTCCAGGTCGCCGTGGCGGTCCAGCATCACCACGCTATCGCGCATGGCTTCGGAGGACTCCTGAATTCTCGCCAGCGTTGCCCGTAAACGGCTTTGGGTAATGCGCTGGCTTTTCTGGTAGCGATAGAGGCGGTCGAACAGCTCTCCCCACATGCCCTTGGCCGCCGGAGGCTCATCGTGGGGGTGGAGCGTCAGCCAAAGGAAGAGCGCCCGAAACTGACGCAGATGATAGACCAGACAAAACAGCAGCCCCGCCGCCAGCCCGACGCCAGGGTAATCCACCAGCCATCCCAGGCAGAGGCCCAACAGGGCCAGCCAGATGATGCGCCAGATCTCACGGCTCCACAGGCGCACGCTTACACTCGCGCAGAGAACCGGTACCCGGTACCGCGCACCGTTTGAATCAGATTTTGATGAGGCTCGCCCAGCGCTTTACGAAGACGACGAATATGCACGTCCACGGTGCGCTCTTCCACGTAGACATTGCCACCCCATACCTGGTCAAGCAATTGGCTGCGCGTGTAGGCGCGCTCCTGATGGGTCATGAAAAACTGCAGCAGACGATACTCGGTAGGCCCCATTTCCAGCGCCTTGCCATGGGCGCTGACCCGGTGGCTCACCGGGTCCAACAGCAGACCATTGATTTCGATGGGGTCTTCTACGCCACGCGGCGTGGCCCGACGCAGCACGGCCTTCAGGCGGGCCACCAGCTCACGGGGGGAAAAGGGCTTGGTGATATAGTCGTCGGCACCCGCTTCCAGGCCCTGGATCTTGTTGTCCTCTTCGCCCTTGGCCGTCAGCATGATGATCGGCAGCTCGGCGGTGGCTTCTTCGCGCTTCAACCGACGGGCCAGCTCGATGCCGCTGGTGCCCGGCATCATCCAGTCCAGCAGCAACAGGTCGGGCTGGTGATCGACGACCATGGCGTGGGCATCCTGGGCGTTGTCCGCTTCAAGCACGCGATAGTCAGCCATCTCCAGCGCCACGGCGATCATTTCGCGGATCGGCGCCTCATCATCGACGATCAGTACGGTCTTGGCGGTCATTCCAGGGCCTCACGGTGCTCTATTCAGGAAGGTTCAATGACATGCGTGTGACGATAACACCATGACTTGATGACAGTTCCATGACACCCAGTCAATTTAGCCCGCTACCGGCCACCAGCTCAAGGCAATACCTGCAAAGACCAGCAGACCCGACCAGTGGTTATTCAGAAAGGCCTGAAAGCAGCGGTCACGATCGCGCCCGGCGATCAACCGCTGCTGGTACACGAACGTCGCCGCCATGCCCAGCAACCCCAGCCAGAAAAAGCCTCCCAGCCCGACGCGCAGCGCGACCCAGCTCAGCAGCATCAGCACGCTTGCCTGCAGCACTCCGATGATCAGCCGGTCAGCACGGCCAAACAGCACGGCGGTCGACTTGATGCCGATTTTCAGGTCGTCGTCACGGTCGACCATGGCGTACTGGGTATCGTAGGCAACGGTCCACAGCAGGTTGGCACTGAACAGCAGCCAGGCTTCCAGAGGCACGTGGCCCAATACCGCGCCAAACGCCATGGGAATGGCCCAGGAAAAGGCCGCGCCCAGCACCACCTGCGGGAAGTGGGTGTAGCGCTTCATGAACGGATACACGAAAGCCAGCAGCACGCCGCCCACCGACAGCAGCACGGTGAACCAGTTGGTCAGCAGCACCAGGATGAAGGCAGCGGCGACCAGCGCCACGAACAGCAGCTGGGCTTCGGTTTCGCTGATGCGCCCCGTGGCCATGGGGCGCTGGCGAGTACGCTTGACGTGGCCATCCACATGGCGGTCGGCATAGTCGTTCACCACGCAGCCCGCAGCCCGCATCACGTAGACACCGGCAATGAAGATGATCAGCACAGAGCGGCCCGGTACCCCTTCTGCAGCCACCCACAGCGCCCAGAGCGTCGGCCACATGAGCAGCCAGGTACCAATGGGCCGATCCAGGCGCATCAGCTGAATAAAGTCTGCCAGCCGGGCCCAACCCGTTGGCCGCAATAGAGAACGGTCCATGCTCATGCTTACCTCGTGAAAGAAACTCCAGAATAGCCTAGCGCGAGGGCAGGCTCAGCGCATCGGCCATGGTCGATAAAAAATACTCTTGAACCAGCAGCGACAACCCCGCGTGCTGAAAGACCGAGCGACGCCCCCACTGGCTACGCCCCTTGGCGGGGGCACCCCACGCCGTGAAGCGCGGGAGCGACACCGTGGCCTGCAACGGCCCGCGCACCAGGTCCGGCTGCTGAAACAACCAGCTGCCCAGCGAACGCTCGCCCAAGGCCCCCAGGCCTTTGCCCTGCAGCTGCTCCAGCGGTGCCACTGATCGCGCCACCACCCAGGGGGTGCCGTCGATGCACAGCGCCACCTCGCGTAGCCAGGCATGGCGACGTGGAGCGATGCCCAGCGCCATGGCTTCGTCCTGAAACGGCAGGCCAATGGTCTGACGCAGCAGGCGTACGCGGAACTGGCTCGGCGCTCCGGCCGCCATCAGGCGCGCCGTCAGGGAGTCGGTCGAGGCCACCCATTGCCACCAGGCCGCACTCATGGCAGGCCGCGCAGCGGCAACCGGCCGCCAGTGGGGGGGTAGCGAAAACGCAGGGCGTGGCAACTCAACGAGCGTCACCTGAGCCTCCAGAGCAGTCAATTGGAAAGAAGGCTAGTGTAACATGATGGCTTGGCAGGCTTTTGTTCCTTACCCCCGGATAACGATATGCCCGATTCACACTTGAGCGAATCCCCACATGCCGAGCTGGTCATTGTCGGCACTGGCATGGCCGGTATTGGCCTGGCGCGAGCGCTGCGCCGCCAGGGAGATTCTCGCACCATCGCGCTGGTTAGCGCCGACCGTGGCGAAGAGTACAGCAAACCGCTGCTGTCCACGGGCTTCGCCAAGCGGTTGAGCCCCGAAAAGCTGGCGCAGCGCAGCGCAGAAGCGCTCGCCGACGAACTGAATGCCCAGCTCATGGCCCACACGCAAGTCGTCGAACTGGCGTTGGAACACCAGATGCTGCGCCTGGACAACGGCACCCTGCTCCGCTACGAGCACCTGGTGCTCGCCACCGGCGCGGCCCCGCGCACACCGTTCCAGATACCCGATGCGCTGAAAGGGCGCTGTTTCACGGTCAACGACCTGGATGACTACCGCCGCCTGTATGCAGCGCTCGCCCAGCCAAGCCGAGTGGCGATCATTGGCGCGGGCCTGGTGGGCTGCGAATTCGCCAACGACCTCCATGCGGGCGGCCACCACGTCACCCTGGTGGCGCCAGAGAGCACCCCGCTGCCGCGCCTGCTGCCCGATCCGCTGGGCCATGCCTTGGCCGAAACCTTTCGAACGGCAGGCATGCAACTGGCACTGGGGCGCACGCTGGACAGCCTATCCATGAATGCCGACCGCGACCTGGTACTGCAGCTCGACAGCGGCGAGCGCCATACGGTGGACATCGTCCTGTTGGCCACGGGACTGGCGCCCCGCACGGCGCTGGCCGAGGCCGCCGGACTCGCGGTCAGCGCCCGCGGTATCGAGGTGGACCGGCTGCTTCGCACTCGCCAGCCGAACGTGTACGCATTGGGCGACGTGGCCTGCATCGACGGCGTGAACGCCATGTACGTCCAGCCGCTGCAAGCCAGTGCCAAAGCGCTGGCGGCCACGCTGGGCGGCTCACCCACCCCGGTAAGCTTCGGCGCCTGGCCGATCATCGTCAAAACGCCTCTGCTCCCGGTGGTAGCCTACCCGCCAGTGGGCACACCGCAGCACTGGCGAGTGGAAGGCCATGGGCAGGATTTAACGGCGCTGGCGGAAGATAAAGACGGTCGTTTGATTGGTTTTGCGTTGACAGGGGGCTGCGTGAGAAGGAAAGTGGAGCTTTCCAGAGCTGTCCCTGCCCTGCTAGGCTGATTTTCGCCGCCTTCACGACTAGGCTGAATAAGCCCTGCCGGGGTGGGTTACCAACAACATTGACGTTTGTTTTTCACAAGGGAGATTCCTTCATGCGCAAACCTGAACTCGCCGCTGCCATCGCCGAGAGTGCTGACCTGTCCAAGGACAAGGCAGGCCAGGTCCTGAATGTCATTCTGGACGAAATCACCAACAGCGTGGCCAAAGGCGAAGACGTCACACTGATTGGCTTTGGCACCTTCACCGTACGCGAGCGCGCCGCCCGTACCGGCAAAAACCCGCAGACCGGCGCACCGCTACAGATTCCGGCCAGCAAGAACGTGGCGTTCAAGCCAGGCAAAGCGCTCAAGGACGCCGTTTCCTAATGAAGCTTTCGCTGACGCTGTGGCTGTTGAGCTTCATGCTCAAGCGCGCCCTGCGCCGCAAGCCGCGCTTTCGTGAGCAGCTGGAACGCATGCGCGGCCTGGACTGGGGCATTGCCACAGAAGACCTGAGCACGGCGCGCCACTACCGAATGACCCCCAAACGCATCACGTCCGGTAAAGGCCTGCCCGTCGACCTGGACCTGGAGCTACGCTTTCGCGACCAGCAAGCCGCCCTGCGCATCCTCAGAAAGCCGACGCAACAGGCATTCCTGGATGGCATGGTGGCGGGCGACGTGCGCCTCGTCGGCGACTCTGCCGACATGAACAAGCTGCAAAAGCTGCTCAGATACTTGTAGCCCTTCAAGCTGGGCGCATTTTCGTCACGCGAGGTAGTACCAGGCGATGGATATCCCTCATCAGCGATTGGCCTACTTTCGCGTGACGCTTGAATCAGGCTCGGTGCGCCGGGCTGCGTCGCGGCTCAACATTGCCCCTTCCGCCGTCAGCCGACAGATTGCCCTGCTGGAAGAAGCGCTGGGGGCAACGCTGATGGAACGCCAGCGCGGCGGCATACGCCCCACGCCCGTCGGCGAGATGCTGCTGGAGTACTGCGAGCGGCGCAGCGCCCTCGA
>NZ_PINZ01000062.1:0-12034 GCF_002810305.1 Halomonas sp. 141 | reverse complement strand
GGCCTCGCACGCACTTTTCAGCAAGCCGTCATCGAGATTGGCACCCACCGGGGTGTGGTTTCTGATTCATCAATTCATTATTGGCGGGAGGCGTTTTAGACCCGCCTAAACGGCTCAATGTCTCTAAAGATGCCTGTTGGGGTCATGTCACGGCGAAGCGTAAACACCTCAACAGCTGCCACCGGATCGACCTGCTCTAGCAGATCAAAGTGGATTCGTTTCCACTGAGTCCGGGTGACCTTGATACTGTATAGGTACTGATCGTGTGTACCGCCTGTAGTGGGATCGACCACCTGACGATACCCGGATACCCGAGCTTCTTGAACAGAGGGCAAACGTACAAACACGGCACCAAGCACACGAAAGGCAATGCCATGAACATGGTCACGATGCAGCTTCCTCTGCCGTGTAGCACTCTTCTTTCGAGGATCGGCTTTTTTGTGCGCATCACTTATGCAGCCAACGTTTTATTTCCAACGCATTGCTTGAATCCTCCGCCTCACGCCTGCATATCCAAAGGTAATCCCTTTTTCACGCGATGCAGAGTTTACCCATGTCGATTATCGATCCCCGCACCGGCAACCCTTTGACGGCCGACCCCGCGACCAGCAAGAGCACTGCTGCACAGGGCGAGCGCCCCTCCGTTACTCGCGAAGAGGTCATTATCGAGCTGAACGCGGGCAATATTCAGCAGGTGCTGGAAGCGTCCATGCAGGTACCTGTGCTACTAGATTGCTGGGCTCCCTGGTGCGAGCCGTGCAAAAATCTGATGCCGGTACTCGAGAAGCTGGCCGTCGAGTATGCCGGGGCATTTCTGCTGGCCACGCTGGACGTGGAAGCCAACCCGGAAATTGCCAGCCAGCTTGGCGTGCGCTCGGTGCCAGACGTGAAACTGGTAAGCCAGGGGGGCCTAGTGGATAGCTTCCAGGGGGCGTTGCCAGAGAAGGAAGTCCGCGAGTGGCTCAATCGCTACTTCCCTGCCCCCGGTGACGCACCGCCCAGCCCCGAAGAGCAGGCAGAGGAAGCCCTGGGCGCTGGCGACGCCGCTGGCGCACGGGAGATCTACCAAACGCTGATGGGCCAATATCCCGAGCACTACGCCTATCAGGTAGGTTTGGCCAAAGCGCTGGTCGCCGAAGGCCGTGGTGACGAAGCGCGCAGTGTGTTGGACAATTTGCCGCCAGAGGAGCGCGATGCGGCACCGGCCCGTGGCGTGCGCGCCAGCATCGAGTTCAGCGAGCAGGCGCTTTCAACAGAAGAGATCGCCGCGCTGGGCGAGCGCGCGGATAGCGAAGCGCAGTACCAGCGGGCGCTGCGCCAGGTGGCCGATGGCCAGTACGACGCAGGCCTGGAAGCTCTGCTGGCATTGATGAAGCAGGACCGCGCCTATAACAACGACGCGGCCCGCAAGACGCTACTGCAGGTATTCGATGCGCTGGGAGCCGACCACCCGTTGACGGTCACCTACCGCCGCAAGCTGTTCGCCCTGCTTTATTGATGCTGCACAGTTGGCACAGCGCATCACGCGTTTAACAGCGTATCCATGCGTGACAACGCCGCTTCCAGCTGGGAAGCGGTGGTGCCAAAATTGAGCCGCACGAACCCCGGGCAACCAAAGGCCGCACCGTCCGATAGCGCCACGCCTGCCTGCTCCAACAGTGCCTGAGCGGGAGACGTCCCCAGACCCGCCTCACGCATATCCAGCCACGCCAGATAAGTGGACTCTGGCGCGCTTAGCGAGACACCCGGCCACGTGGCCACGCGTGCTTCCAGCACTGCCCGATGGCTGCGTAGCACCTCCAGCAACGCCTGCCGCCACGGCTCCCCGTCACGGTAGGCAGCCTCGGCAGCCACCAGTCCCAGCACATTGCCATCGGGCAAGAACCCTTTGGTGGCCGTGGCAAAGCGCTCTCTCAGCTCAGCATCGGCAATGACGGCACAGGCGCTGGTCAACCCGGCCAGGTTGAAGGTTTTGGACGGTGCCCACAGCGTGATGGTGCGCTTGGCCAGGGTGGGAAACCTGGCCGCCAACGGGCGATGCTTGTCGCCCTCTCCCAATAGCAGGTCACAGTGCAGTTCATCCGAGACCACCCACAGGTCATGGCGCTCCACCAACGCTGCCAGGGCCGTCAGTTCCTCTGTGGACCAGACGCGCCCCGTTGGGTTGTGGGGATGGCACCATAGCAGCAGCCGCGTTTGTGAGGTAATGGCCGCTTCCAGCGCGGCAATATCCAGCGTCCAGGGCTCGCCAGGGGCGGCGGGCTCGGCTAACATCGCCTGCTGCGCCACGCGCCCTGTACGGGCAGCCACCGCCATGAAGGGGGGATAGATCGGGGCGACCGTCAAGATGCCTTCGCCTGGCTGGGTCAGCGCCATGGCGGCAAAGTGCAGCGCCGGCACCACGCCTGGCAGCCACTGCTGCCAGCTCGGCTCAATCGTCCAGCCATAGTGCTGGGCGCTCCATTGGCAGAGAGTATCGGCCAAACTGGCGGGCACTTCGCCGTACCCGTAGACGCCATGATCGACCCGTGCCCGCAGCGCGTCTATCACGGCAGGGGGCGAGCGAAAGTCCATGTCGGCCACCCACAGCGGCAACACGTCGGCACCAAAGCGGTGCCATTTTTGGGATGCATAACCTCCAGCAGGGGCGCGTCGCTCAACAGGCGTGGCAAAATCGAATGCCATGATCGGTCTCACTTATGTTTACGAGGTAGTCACGCAGCATGCCGCAAGATGACTTTTATACCAAGGTGCGTACAGGACTCCCGGCGCTGCTGCGTCAGTGGCTGTCACTGGGCAGAGCTGATGTCGATCAGTTGGCGCTGATTCTGGCGGAAACGGCACGGGTAGCCAAATTGGGCACGCCGGAGTCGACTCCCAACGGCGCCACGCTCCGGCAGTGGAGCGAGGAAAGCACTGCTGAAATACCGCTCTGGGCGCCACGTACGGCGGTTTTCCTGCTCAATCAGATGCCCGCCCGCCCTGTGCCACAAAGCGAAAAAGAGGCGTGCGCCTGGGCCTACTGCTGGCTGCGCAACCGTGACTTCGTGTCGCTGAACGATGCCCACGCCGCACTGCCCGAGCATCTCAAGGCACCGCTCGAGCAGGCGCTGGAAGCGGCCTGGCAGGACCAGCAGGGGCTACGCCTGGTTTAGGCTCTGAGTGAAAACGGGTTCAGCGGCGTTTACGCACCGGCGATTTGGGCTTGAAACCTGCTGGCTTGGTGGCCAGCCACGTCACGAAGGCGTGAATCTCTGGGTCTGCTTGCAGCGCTTCCAGGCTGGCAAAGCGGTCGGCCAATTCACGCTCGCTATACAGGCGATGAACATGCTTATGGCAGGCGTGGCAGATCCAGACGATCGCCGTCAGCCGCTCTTCACGGCTATGCCGCTTCTGGTAACGCGGCTTGTCATGCAGCGTGCGGGGGATCAGGTGGTGCCTGGTCAGTGAGGTGTCGCGCTGACATAGCTCACAGCACGTCGGCCTGGGGGGCGGTGAAAGCGCATGCTTTTTTGAGGGGGTCGTCCGCGTCACGGTCTGGAGCCTCGCACGTTTGTCACACCACTAAGAAATCACATAATAAAGCAAGGAAAACGCCGCATGATAGAAGTTCCGCTCACCTGGCAGCTGGCCAAACTGGGGCTGTCAGTCAGCATGGTCTTGGGGTTGGGCGCGGTTGCCGTCCGCGCCAGCCCACGCCTGGCCGGGTTGCTCTCGGGCTACCCCCTGGGCACGGCACTGGCGCTGTTTTTCATTGGCCTGGAAATCTCTACGGACTTTGCCAGCGCAAGCGCCGTCCATACCCTGGCAGGCTTTACCGCCACCATGGCCCTTGGAGCTGGTTATATCGTGGCGGGTCGCCGCCCCGGCATGCCGGGCGTACTCGGCGGTGTACTGGGCGGTTTCGCTGCCTGGCTGGCCGTCAGTACGCTGCTGGCACAGTTCAGCTTTACGCGGGTCACCGGGACACTGGTCACGCTGTGCGCCATCGTGCTGTTCAGCTGGCTATTTCGTGCGGTGCCCGATGTCAAAAGCTCGGCCGGAAAGGCATTTTCCTGGTCAGCATTATTGGCACGCGCCACGCTGGCCACCGTCATCATCTTCACCATCACCCGGATCGCCCACTGGGTTCCACCGGAGTGGGCGGGGACTCTGGCCGCGTTTCCTGTCACCATGCTGCCCTTTTTACTCATCCTGCACTTGAACCACGGCCATGCGCCCGTGGCCACGGTCATCAAGCACTACCCCATGGGCCTGGGCTCACTGCTGTGCTATACGTTATGCGTTTCCTATACCTACGACACGCTGGGACTTTTCTGGGGCACGCTGGCCGGGTTTGCCGTGGCGACGCTCTGGCTGCTGGGCTGGATGCAGCTCACTGCCTGGTATCATCGACGCCGCGCTTGACCAAGCGCTCGCTTGGGTGAATGCTGACAAGGTATTTTGACACCTCCATAACAAGGATAAAGCGATGTTTACACGTATCATCGAGCCAGCCTTTTACGATACTGACGCTCTGGGCCATATCAACAATACCCGCCTGCCCGCCTGGTTCGAGCTGGCGCGTAATGATCTTTTCAAGCTCTTCACCCCTGATTTGAATCCACGCCAGTGGCGGCTGATCATGGCGCGCATGGAGATCGATTATCGCGCTGAGCTGTTTTATGGCCACGATATCGAAATACGTACCTACCTGACTCGGCTGGGCAACAGCTCCTTCACCGTGACCCAGGAAGCACGCCAACGCGAAACGTTGACGAACCTGGGACACACGGTCATGGTGCATTATGACCATCATGCCAAGCGTGCCGTCCCCCTCGAAGGAGAGCTGCGTCGGGCACTTTCCACACACTTAGTCACCGAGCCCGCACCAGCCTGATCGACATGGGCCACCCAAGGCGGGGCATCAGGAGTCCTTATGGCTATCCGCTACAATCTCTGGATTGATCCCGACAATACGGCGCAGCACCGCGCCGTCGAGGCCGACCTGGAGCGCTATTTCATGGAGCGTTTTGCCGATTACCCGCACATCCGCTTGTTTGGCGCAGACCCCTACGATTATGATGCCCCGTTCAATCGGCTCTACGATGCGCTGATGGCCCGAGCGGCGGAGTACTGCGAAGAGAAGTGGCGCTACGTGGCGTCACCGGAGCAGTTGAACCGCTGCTTTTTCAGAGCCGTAGGCCGTTCGACCAAATTCGTTCAAGACGATCAACAGTGAGACCCCTCAGCAATGGTTATTCGTACCGACCAAGCACCCGACGAACGCCAACTGGCGATTATCACCCAGCAGCTCGGGCGTGCCCCACGCGGTATCGAAGCCGTTGCAGCCACCGATGCGCATGGCACCCCTCTCGTGCTGCGCATGGCCCCCATCGTTGACGACAAACCGTTTCCTACCCTGTACTGGCTCTGCTCGGATCTGCTCAAGATCGAGATATCGCGTATCGAGGCCGTGGGCGTCATCAAGTCGCTGGAGCAGCGCCTGCAGGAAGAGCCCGAGTTTCTCGCCGCCTATCGACAAAGCCATGAAGATTACGTGGCCACGCGTTGGCATTTCATGAGCGAGGCCCAGCGGGAAGAGGTCGCACGACTGGGTTACACCGATGTGCTCACCGAGCGCGGCGTTGGCGGCATCAGCAACTGGCAACAGGTACGCTGCCTGCACACCCAGTACGCACACCACTTGTGCGGCCACAATGTGATCGGCCAGTGGATGGATGAGCATTACGACGTTCAACGCTGTCTGGCTTGAGTCGACAGCGGCACCCCGCCCCTCCCCGTTTACGATAAGGACTCGTTATCATGTCTCGTATTTGTGTCTACCTCGGTTCCCGTGAAGGCAGCAGCCCCGCTTTTCGTCACGCGGCCCATACGCTGGGAAGCGCACTGGCCCAGCGCGGTCATACCCTGGTATACGGCGGCGCACGGATAGGTCTGATGGGGGCGTTGGCCAATGCAGCGCTGGATGCTGGCGGTGACGTCATCGGCGTCATGCCTGACCACCTGGTGGAGCGCGAACAGGCGCACTTCGGGCTGACCGAATTGATTCGCGTACCCAACATGCACGAACGCAAGGCGACCATGGCGGCCAACGCCGATGCATTCATCGCCCTGCCCGGTGGCATTGGCACGTTTGAAGAGCTATTCGAGATATGGACGTGGGGGTATCTGGGTCTCCACGACAAGCCCATGGGGCTGCTGGATACCGACGGCTTCTACGCTCCGTTGCTGACCTTCCTGGATGGCACCGTTGGTCACGGATTCATGGCTCAGACGACACGTGACATGCTGCTGGACGCGCCCACGCCCGATCAACTTCTGGATGTGATGGAAACCCAGCTACGCTAGTCAGGAGCAGCGGCCAAGCTGCGCCAGGGTACGTTGGTAGGTCAGCTGCAACAGGCGCGCATCTTCGCCTGCCCGATGACGGTGGATGCTGCGCTCGGCTACGAGGGCTTCCTTGGTCTCGCTCCAGATCGCCTGCTGCTCTTCACTCATCAGGATACGCAGCGCCTCCAGACGAAACCGCGGCAGCATGCCCGCATGATGGAACAGCAGCGATAGCCAGGTATTGTCGTAGCCCCAGCTATCGCTGTACGCCTTGCCAAGTTCGCGCAGCTCATCGTTCAGCCAGTGGGCTACCTGGCGCACCGGGTAGCCCTCCTTGATCAATCGATCACGGGAAATGCCATGCAGCAGCTCGGCCTTCGGGTCCCAGTGGGTCCACTCTTCGAGGGGCTGAATCAGAAACGCGCAGCAGCTGCCGTCGGCACGTGCGATGCCAACTTCGATCGGGTAGCTGCCACGTCCAAACCCGGACGCTTCAATATCCAGCACTGTTGGTAGCGTCTCGGACACTGCTTTCCTCATCAGTCTATCGGCAGGCCAACGACCTGCTGCGAACCCGCTCACGCCGCTGCGCGACGGCCCGCCAGCGAAGGTTGTTCGGCCAGATTCAGCCAGTAGGCAGCCTGGGCCTGGTCTACCACCAGCCCAAGCTCCCCCCGTCGGTAGGCGCGCACCAGGCGCTGTGCCGCGAGGTAATGGCCTGCCTGAGCTGCACGTGCATACCAGGTCACCGCGTAATCCTCACGCTGTGGATACTGCACGCAGCCATGCTCGTAGATATACGCAAGCTGATACTGTGACTTTACATCACCCGCCTGGGCCGCTTCCAATACATAGCGGGCTCCGCGCGCTTTATCCTGAGGCGACACGCTACGATGAAACAGCATGTGCCCGTACAGCGACTGGGCATCAGGATGCCCCGCTTCCGCACAACGCTTGAAAAGACGCATCGTCAGCCGTTGGGTACGCGGCGAGCGCGGCAACAGCCAACGCGTGTGAAACAGCTGCTCGGCCAGACGAAACTCCAGCCGAGTCAACAGCGATGATACTTGCGGCATGGCAAACCACCCTGCCTCTTTTGCTTGGAAAACTTCGGCTAGCGCCGTTCAGGAGCCGCTAACCACGCGATAAATCAGCCCTGGGCCGATTAATGGGCTGGCAAGCATACGCTTGCCTTGGCGCCGACTCAACCCTATTGATTTGCTGCTTTTGTAGCGCCTCGTTAACATGGCTGCCAGTGGTCGAATATGGCGCTTCTCAGCGCCTTGCCACCCGAGCACATCACGTCTCAATTAAGGAGAGAGTCAATGCAAACGCGCCCCTTGGGTAGAACGGGCATCGACGTCAGTCGTCTGTGTTTAGGCACCATGACCTTTGGTGAGCAAAACAGCGAAGCCGAAGCTCACGAACAGTTGGATCGCGCCGTTGCGTTTGGCATCAACTTCATCGACACGGCGGAAATGTATCCGGTTCCCCCCAAGGCAGAGACGCAGGGGCTCACCGAACGCTACATTGGCACCTGGCTGCAGGCGCGCGGTGCCCGTGATGACGTGATCATCGCCACCAAGGCAGCAGGCCCAGGCCTGGATCATATTCGCGGTGGGCCCAAAATGAGCCGGGAACACCTTCATCAGGCCATCGACACCAGTCTCGAGCGGCTCCAGACCGACTACGTGGATCTTTATCAACTGCACTGGCCCGAGCGCAGCACCAACTTCTTTGGCAAGCTGGGCTATGTGCACGATGAGCATGAAGAGACCACCTCTCTCGAAGAAACCCTATCGGCCCTCAAGGAACTCGTCGATGCAGGCAAAATTCGTGCCGTGGGCCTTTCCAACGAGACCCCCTGGGGCGTCATGCGCATGCTGCATCTTTCGGAGCAGTTGGGCCTGCCCCGGGTGGCCTCCATTCAGAACCCCTATAACCTGTTGAACCGCTCCTTCGAGGTGGGTCTGGCAGAAATCGCTCATCGTGAAGATGTCGGGCTGCTGGCCTATTCTCCACTGGGTTTTGGCGTTCTATCAGGCAAATACCTCAACGGCGCCCAGCCTCCCAAGGGCCGCCTGACGCTGTATGAGCGTTTCAAGCGCTACACCTCGCCAGAAGCGGAAGCAGCGACACAGGCTTACGTGGACCTGGCCCGAGAGCACGACCTGGACCCCGCGCAGATGGCGCTGGCCTTCGTCAACTCGCGCAGCTTCTTGACCAGCAACATCATCGGCGCAACGACCATGGACCAGCTGGAAAGCAACCTCGCCAGCGAAGGGCTCAAACTGGACGAAGACGTGCTCACGGCCATCGATGACATTCATCGCCGCATGCCGAACCCCTGCCCCTGATGCCCCTGCACCCGATAGCCCTGCCGCTATCACCCCGATAGCCTTGGCACACCCCAAGGCTTGATATAATAGCTGCACGATTTCTCGTCACTGCCCGCACGTTCGCGTGGGGCAGTGGCCTATTCCTGGTCACGGCAAAAGGAGCCCGCCATGCTGAGCGTCATTTCCCCGGCCAAAACGCTGGATTTCGAAACGCCCTCCACTACCGATCAGGTGACACAGCCTGACTTTCTGGAGTATGGCCAGCCGCTGATCGATATCTTGCGTGGTTATTCACCTCAACAGCTGAGCGATTTGATGGGCATCAGCGACAAGCTGGCCGGGCTCAATGCCGCGCGCTTTGCCGAATGGCAGCCCCCCTTCTCCCTCGATAACGCCAAGCCCGCCGTTCAGGCATTTCAAGGAGACGTGTATACCGGTCTGCAGGCCGAGACTTTCAGCGAGGCAGACAACCGCTTTGCGCAGCAGCATCTGCGTATCCTCTCAGGCCTCTACGGCTTGCTGCGCCCGCTGGATCTCATTCAGGCCTACCGTCTGGAAATGGGCACCAAACTGCCCAACGATGCTGGCAAGGATCTTTATGCCTACTGGAAGCCGGTGCTCACGCCCGCGCTCAACCAGGCGATTGAAGACAGTGGTTCCAGGGTTTTGGTCAACCTGGCCTCGAACGAATACTTCAAGGCCATCGACACTCGGAAGCTGGATGCACGCATCATTACGCCAGTGTTCAAGGACGAAAAGAACGGTACGTTCAAGATCATCAGCTTCTACGCCAAGAAAGCCCGTGGCTTGATGAGCGCATGGATCATCCAGCAACAGATCAACGACCCCGATGCCCTGACATCGTTCGATGTGGCAGGTTATCGCTTCGACTCGGCCGCATCGGAAGGTGATACGCTGGTCTTTACGCGCAAGGAAGCCGACCGCGACCGCTAGAAAAAGGTTACCGGCCATGGTGAGCGCGGTTTGAGGAAGCGCTGGTGCACCTCCTTGAAAAGCGGGGTGTCACAGCGGTGCAGCCACTCATACGCCACCATGTCGGCGCTGACGGCCACCGCGCCTGCCGCACAGGCACGCGCTTTGGCCAGTTGCGCCTCTTCGCGGCGACGGCTAGCCGTTGCTTCGCTCAGCCAGAACACCTCGTAGCCCGCCTCCCGCAAGCCCAGCACACTTTGCAGTACGCAAATGTGAGCTTCCGTGCCACAAACGATGATCTGATGTCGCCCCAGCGCTTTGAGGGCCTGTGCAAAGTCAGGCTCTTCCATGACGCTGAAATGCGTTTTTTGCCATCGTTCATGTGTGCCCACGGCCTTTACCAGCCCCGCCGCCGTACCGCCTAAACGCTCCGGGTACTGTTCAGTCAGCCAGCGTGGCACCTGCAGCATCTCGGCCACCCCAGCCAGCCAGGCCGCTTCACGAATGGCCAGTTCGCCGCCCTCGATGACGGGCAGTAATCCGGCCTGGAAATCGATCAGCAGCAGCAGACTATCTGTCTTTTGAATACGCACTTTTTCACCTTACTTTTGTCTTTATAGTGTGTGTCAGCATAACCCAGACAGGACGTTACACGGTACACTGGCCCTCGTTTATGGATTGGGAGCTGGGTTCCCGGCGCCTTCCGTTTTCTGCATCCTGAAGGGAGAAACCTCAATGTTACGACAGTTTTTTGTCATGCTGCTGGTCAGCGTGATGGGTATGAGTGCCGCTATCGAGTATGCCGAAGCGCGCCGCATGGGCGGTGGTGGCAACGTGGGCAGTATGTCTCGCTCGGCGGACCGCCCCGCCAGCACGCCAGCTCAACAACAGGCCCAGCCTGCCCAGCAGGGTCAGGCAGGCGCTGCCGCAGCACGCCGTGGCGGCATGGGTGGCATGATGGGCGGCTTGCTGGCCGGTGGCTTGCTGGCAGCACTATTCTTTGGCGGTGCCTTTGATGAGCTGCGCATGATGGACCTGCTGGTCATGGTAGGTGTTGCGGCGCTCGCCATCTTTGCGTTCCGCGCCTTCATGCGCCAACGTCGTCCTGCCACGCAAGCGGGTTACCAGCGCGAGCAGCATGGTAACGCTGCCCCCGCTCCCACCAGCTTCTCTTCGTCTGCGGCTCCCGGCAGTTTAGCCAGCGGCCTGCAAAACACGCCTGACTGGTTCGACAAAGAGCGCTTTCTCGGCGGCGCCAAGGAGCACTTCATGACGCTGCAGCGCGCCTGGGACAATAACGACTTCAGCCAGATTCAGGAGTACGTGACCCCCGAACTCTACAACCTGCTGCGCGAAGAGCGCGCACAGGAGCCTGCCAACAACCGCACGGAGGTCGTGCGCCTGTTCGCCGAGCTTGGCGATATCAATGAGTACGACGGCGTTGCCGAAGCCACGGTCATCTTCCATGGCCTACTGGAAGAGAACGGCGAACAGACCGAGTTCAACGAAACCTGGCACCTCACACGCGCCATGCGTGACCAGGCTCCCTGGTACCTGCAAGGCATCGAACAGAACCCGGGTGCCTGATACGCGGGTCATTGACCGCTGCAACGCAAAACAGCCGCTGATTCAGCGGCTGTTTTTTTATGCTTGACCCGTCAGGTTCGGATAGCGGGTGATGCATTGCTTGGTTTTTCAGATTTAGTTTTTCAAATTTAGTTTTCGGCAGACTCTTCGATGCTCTCGCCCATCTCTTCCAGGCTTTCACCGGCGCTTTCGATGCTGTTATCAATGCTTTCGCCAGCCTCCTCGGCGGGGCCCTGATTATCACAGGCCGCCAGACCACCTACCATCAGCGCAATGAAAAGCGCAGTCGCCAGCTTCTTGATGATCGTCGTATTCATGTGGTTCTCCTCCTGAGCCATTACTCCAAATCATTCAATTACATACTAAAAGAGCACAGGGTTGTACACCAGATGTGAAGAGTAAGGAGTTGTTATAAATTATGTTAAGCCCGCCTGCTTTGCGTAAATATCGTGCACTGTCCACACACCACTATTGTGCACAACGCACAGCAAAAAGCCCCGAACACAATGTGCTCGGGGCTTTCTACTTAATAAGTGCCTGACGATGTTCGGGCCGGCCACCCGGCGGGCGGCGCTCCGCTACTCTTCAGGGGGAGACCCCTAAAAAGCAAGTAACTATTCAGCACCGGTTGGCTGAGTCGGGGCTTCTTGCTGCATGAAGGCTGGCACCTCCCCCGCAAACAGTTGCTCCAGTGCGGTATGCGCCGCCACCCCTTGCTTGACGGCGGTCGAGAGAAAGCTACGCATGCGGCAGAAGATCTCAGCACCCTCCCAGGAGCGGAAACAGCCCGAGATTTTCTGCTGGACCTTGGTCATTCGCAGATCGCGTTCCCCCTGGTTGTT
>NZ_PINZ01000061.1:0-12212 GCF_002810305.1 Halomonas sp. 141 | reverse complement strand
ACGTGAATGCGGCCCGGAATATCCTCAGCCTCGGGGCAGGACGTTGCCCTCAAGAAGTTGGAATCCCCGTCCTTTAGGGCGGGGAGGACGTCAAGGCACTACTATCGCGGCGAGCCGGTTTAGCGCGGCGGTTACAGCGTCAGCCCGCCAAACTTGCCGTTCTGGTAATCCTCTACCGCCTGCACGATCTCGTCGCGGGTGGTCATCACGAAGGGGCCGTGGGAGTAGACCGGCTCATCGATGACATCGCCATGGCCAAACAGCAGGCGCGCATCGCTGGCTGCCTCGATGGCAAGGCTTTCGCCGTCACGGTCGAGCTCAATCAAATGATGCGCTTTGGCAGGCTCGCCGCCCACCGTCACGTCACCACTCACCACGTACAGAAACACCTGCCGCCCAGGGGCTACGGGAAGCTGCTCATGGGCCCCTGCGGGCAGCGCGAGTGTGGACATGAACACGCCGGTCAGCGACTCGATCGGGCCTGACTGCCCTTGCCACTCCCCGGCAATCAGGTTGAGCGTGCCGCCGCCCGCTAGGGGAACGGCGGGTATGCCTTCCTGCTGCAGGCCCACGTAGCGCGGTTCGCTCATCTTCAGCCGCGACGGCAGATTGACCCACAGCTGGAGGATTTCCAGCGGCCCGCCTTCGCGCAAGAACTCAGGGGGCGAGATTTCTGCATGCACGATGCCGCTGCCCGCGGTCATCCACTGCACGCCGCCTGCATGAATCACGCTCTGATGTTTGGCGCTGTCGGCGTGGGCCAGCGAGCCCTCCAGAATGAAGGTGACCGTCTCGAACCCCCGGTGCGGGTGCGGCCCAAACGGCAGCCCACGATTATTGGCGGAATATACCTGCGGGCCGTGGTGATTCAGGAACAGAAACGGATCGAGCTGATCCACGCCAGGCCCCGGCAGCGGCCTGCGGGTGACCAGGTCTCCGATATCGTCACGATGGGCAGGGTGCTGAGCGACCATGCGGCGAACGGATGGGGTATGGGGTGATGACATGACGTCCTCCTTATCGATACGCCCAGCGTAAAACCTCAGCGACGCAATGAGGAGCGAATAATTTGCCTTGATTCATTGCAATAATGTGATGATCGTCAGGAAACGCTTGGGCCTCCGCCAGGCCAGCAGCGTGATCAAGAGCCAAGCGTTTTGACCCTCTCTCTGCGCATCCCCATCTTGCTCAGGCCCCGTGGGGCAGCAATGCGGAAGAAGCGCTCAACCACCCCGGCATCGGTGGCAGGCGTTATCAAGGAAACCGCGACAAACAACGGTAGATTGATCATCAGCCCCCAGAACCCTGCGTGAATACCCAGCGGGTGTGGCCACAACGTGGTAAAAGCCACCGTGACGAGGAAACCTGCCAGGATGCCTGCCATCACACCTAGGCGTGAGGCTCTCGGCCAGAAGAACATACCCACGAACGCAGGCAGTACCTGTGACGCAAATCCCAGGCCCACCAGTAGAATCATCACCAAACTGCCCGGCTCAGCAATCGCCAGCGGTGCCACCACTAAAAACATGACCGGTAGAATCAGTAACCGCGCTAGCCTTGCAGTCACATCGTTCGAAAGCTTCAGTGCGGGCTGCAAAACGTCTTTACTCAGCGACAGCGAAATCGAATGAATAAACGGTTCGCTGGAGGACATCGACGCCGCCAAAGTCCCCGCCCCCAGCAAGCCTACCAGCACCACCGGCAAGTGTTGCATCGCGTAATCAAGGGCAACCGTGTCGGCTCGGGCCAAGTCAGGGAGAGAGAAAATGCCGATGAAGCCCACCACTACCATGGGTAAAATCACCACGTAGTAGGTAGGTAACCACGTCGCGCTACGGCGGATAGTACGCGCCGATGAAGCACTCATCCACTGGGTCCAGACAGGGGGCATGAACGAGAACATGGAGACGATAATGGACGTGGTCCAGAAGCTGTAGCTCATGTCGCCCCCGGCACCCGGTAGCGTGAGAAACTCACCATGTTCCGCCTGGATACGCTCGAAGACACGGGAAAAGTTCACCCCCCCAGTGGCACTGTGTACGGCCCACAGGCCAACGGCCCAGGCAACCACCAGCATCAATACGCCCTGAAACGCATTCGTGCGCCCAATCGCGCGTTGACCACTGGCATAGAGGTAAACCGCTATGCAGCCAAGTACCAGGAATACTCCTAACCATACAGGAATCATTCCACCACTCATGACAAACAAGATATACGCCGAGCCAATGGTTTGCAGTACCGCATAAGCAACCGAGCCTATGGCCATGACCAACGCAGCCAAGGCCCCCAGCGTCGGGCTTTGATAACGATCTGCGATGGCACTTGCCTGAGTGACATGACCAAACTGCTCACCAAATTGCCATACCTTCGGGCCAAAGTACCAGGCAACCAGGGCCAGGTACGCCAGATAGATCGCCACATAAAAAACCGCCACCCCCTTGGAGTATGCCCAGCCGGGAGCTCCCATAAAGGTGTAAGCACTGACACTGCCTGCAGCTATCAGAAGATAAAGCGTTACAGGGCCCATACTGCGCCCCGCGACTCCCCACTCTTCCAGACTGTTCATCGAGCGGCCAGCCCTGGCACGGAGGCCGATGACCATGGCAACAGCAACGTAGGTCAGGGTAATCAGTAATGGCCAAGCGCTACTCATGGTCATCTCTCTCTACAATGTGGTTACCGATCAACATGACCACCACGCAGGTAAAAATCACTAGATAGCTCCACACCACCACCCATGGCAGCCCTAGTACCAGGGTGGCTCGGTTGACGAGCGCAATCACCGGCCAGGTACCTGCCCCAACCAGTGCCACAAACGCCATCAACAGCCCCCACCCTGCCCGTGAAGTCGGCAGTACCAATAAACGTCGCATGTATGTTCCCCTCTTGATATTTATTACCTTTGCTCAGTAAACGCCCTGCTCACTCCAGTACGCTTTTGTCACACACCGGCATCGGCAAGCACATTGGCAGCCCTAAACGGGCTTCCAGCTGTCGTGCCAACTTGAGCACGAAGTGGTCCGCAAAGCGCGGGCCAATCAATTGCACCCCGATTGGCATATTGCGCTTACTGAGGCCCGCATTGAGCGAGATGGCAGGCTGCTCTCCCATGTTCCACGGCACGGTATAGGCAATATGCTCAAATGGCTGACGGGGATCATTGGTAGGCGATGCCCACTCAGCAGGGAAGGCAATATTCGGTGTCGTGGGAGATATCACTGCATCCACCGTCTCGAAGACGGATTCCGTGGCACGACGCATCGCCATGGTTTGTTGAAAACCTTGCACTACCTCTACTCCGCTCAGGCGGGCACCGCCATCTGCCCAGGCCAGAATGGCCGGTAGCACCTGCTCGCGCTCTTCCGCCGCAAGCTTTGATAGCTCGCTCCACTGGCGGGCCTGCCAGAAGTGATCCAACCCATCCAACATTTCTCGGCTAAGCACGGGGGCCATCGGTACCAACGTGGCACCCGCCGCTTCCAACAGCCTTGCGGCCTGCTCCACGTGGTAGCGAATTTCTTCATCCAGAGCCAATCCACAGCCCGCCTCCATCATCACGCCTATTCGCAAGCCTTTGACATCCAGCGCGAGGTCCATCCAGTCAATATGTTCTGGGGGTAAGCGCATGGCATCACGTCGATCCGTGCGAGCAAGGGTATTCATCATGAGTGCGGCATCTTCGACGCTCCGAGTCATCGGCCCTGCGCAGCGTCCTACATAATAAGGGTCGATAGGTATGCGCCCCAACGTTGGCTTGAAGCCAACGATGCCACACCAGGCCGCTGGCAAACGCACTGAGCCGCCAATATCGGTCCCCACATGTAGCGGCCCGAAGCCAGCGGCAGCGGCAGCACCGGCCCCCGAACTGGACCCGCCGGTATTACAGGCCAAGTTCCATGGATTGCGGGTGATACCATGAAATGAAGAGAGCCCCGAGGAGAGCATGCCAAAATCAGGACAGGTGGTTTTCGCCAGGACCAGTGCGCGGTCTTCCGAGAGACGGGCCGCCGGGGGCGCATCTGCACTGGCAGTGGGCTGTTTGCCCAATCCCGTGCCCAGCGGCACCGGCACCCCTTCCGTGGCAATCAGCTCTTTTAGCGTGACGGGAACACCATCCAAAGCTCCGCTGGGTTTTCCCTTTGCCCAACGCTGGGTAGATGCCTCGGCAGCCTTGATGAACACCTCAGGCTGATAGCCATACAGTGCGTTGATGGAGGGCTCCCATTGGGCGATATGCGCGACCAACGCGCTGGCGACGTCTTTTGGTGAGAACGTATGGGCTCGATAGCCCTCAAGCAGTTGAGTCGCCGTTAGCTGGTGTAGTTCAAGCATCCCGTCACCTTAGTGCTGTTGTTATCAAGGTCAATAACCCCAGCATGAACCCACACGGTGCCTTCTGCTATTTCAATATTGACCTCAGCGTGTCCACAATTTGTGTGCACTTCGCCCACTCAAAAGCCTGCAGAAGCGGGCTCTATATTGTCTGCAATGCATTCGCCAATAGTGACAAGCATGCCTCAGTCGCAAAACTGCGCTGACGGTGGCGATAGACACAGAGGTCGACGCGTGCGGCTTCGAGCTCTGAAGATGAGATAGGGACGCTCACCAGGTCACCCAACTGACATTCCCGAGCGACTGCCATCGGTGGTAATACCAGCACGCCGGCACCGTTGATCGCGAGTGCTTTCTGGGTTTCAAGTGACGCGGTTTTGAAGGTGGGCACCAGCACCACATTGGCTCGGTGAGCGGCACGCTCCAGCGCTTGCCGAACACCATAGGACTCATGCGGCAGGATCAAACGGTGCTTCGCCAAGGTGTGCAGCGACAACTCGGAAGCGGTGGCCAGCGGATGGCCTGGCGCCACGACGGCATGGTGGTTCAGCTCGGCACTGGCGTAGGGCACAATGTCATCATGGCGCGGCATGAAGAAGGATAGGCCAATGTCCGCATCACCACGGCGTAATGCTTCGACCATCTGGTTTGAGCTGGCAATATCAATATCAAAGCTCAAATGGGAATAGCGCTGCCCCATCTTGGCTAACGCAGGCGCGAGCAGGCCTGCTACCACGCCTTCGGCCACTTGCAGGCTGACTCGGCCCGTGCGCAAACCTTTGAGGTCAGCGATATGCTCCTGCACCCGCTCCAGGTCACGGATGGTTCGTTGCGCCTGGGCGGCCAATAGCTCTCCCGCTGCCGTGAGGCTAATGCCGTTAGGGCCACGCTCAATGAGCGGGGCGCCCAATTGATGTTCCAGCAAATCAATCTGACGGCTAATCGCCGTGGGAGCAATGTGTAGCTGGGCCGCAGCCTGTCGAAGCGAACGACATCTTGCCACGGTGTCGAAGTAACGTAAGGCTCGACCACTGATCATCTATTAGCCCCCATCGCTATGGCAAAACCTTCGCTCAGAATTTCGTCACCACGGTGACCCCCGCGCCTTCGAACTTGTCCATGTTGATCAACGCCTGCACGGACTCTTCCAGCGTGATGCGGCGGCCAATCAGCTTTTCCGGCGCCAGTTTGCCCGACTGAATCATCGCCAGCATGGCATCGTAGCGATGCGCCTGCATGCCATGGCTACCCAGAATTTCCAGCTCGTTGGCGATCACCTTGCTCATCGGCACGGCGGGCGTGCTGTGGTCCGCCAGCATCAGCCCCACCTGAACATGCTTGCCGCGCTTGCGCAAATTGCTGATGGAGTTGAAGCAGGTGGTGGGGTGGCCCAGCGCGTCCAGCGAGACGTGCGCGCCGCCTTGGGTGATCTCGACCACCGCCTCCACCACGTCGGCCACCTGGTTGGCATTCACCGTGGCCACCGCCCCTAGCTGGCGCGCCAAAGCCAGCGCCTGCTCGGAAATATCCACCGCCACCACGTTGGCACCGGCTGCGCTGGCAATCATGATGGCCGACAGCCCCACGCCACCGCAGCCGTGCACCGCCACCCACTGGCCCGCCGACACGCGGCCCTGGTCTACCACCGCACGAAAAGAGGTTACGAACCGACAGCCCAGGCTGGCGGCGGTATCGAACGTCAGGGTATCCGGCAGTGCGACCAGATTCACATCGGCGTAGTGAATGCCCACATACTCGGCAAACGAGCCCCAGTGGGTAAACCCCGGCTGGAATTGAGCATCGCACACCTGATGATTGCCGGTGTGGCACTCCGGGCAGGTGCCGCAGCCACCCACGAACGGCACGGTCACCCGGTCGCCAACGCGCCACTTCGTCACGTCCTTGCCCACCGCTTCCACCACGCCGGAGAGCTCATGGCCCGGCACATGGGGAAGCTGGATATCCGGGTCGTGGCCCATCCAGCCGTGCCAATCACTGCGGCATACGCCGTTGGCCATCACCTTCACCACGACCCCGTGAGGCGCTGGCGCTGGGTCGGGCACCTGCTGGATGCTGGGCGGGGTAGAAAACTGCTCGTATACCACGGCTTTCATGGCTCACTCCTGAACGGTCGGCGGTGCGTTGGATGTATACGCACTATAGCGAGCCGCGCCCGAAATTACGTTTCCTTCTGATGGACATCCTGCGCCTTTTTGAAGCACTCTTTTCAACAAAATGAATAAACCGAAAGAGCCTTTCAAAATGAGCGAGCTTGATAAAAAGGATGCCCGATTAGCCACCTTGTTGCAGGCAGACGGGCGGGTGGCCAACGCACGGCTGGCCGAGCAGCTGCACCTGAGCGAAGCCACCTGCTGGCGACGCCACAAACGCCTGGAAGAGCTGGGAGTGATCGAAGGCTACCAGGCCATCCTCAACCGCCGCAAAGTGGGCGCCAGCGTGCTGGCCTTCGTGCAAATCACCTGCACCCAGCACAGCGAAGCCGCGACGGCAGAGTTCGAGCGCATCATCCAGGCCAGCTCCCGCGTACTGAGCTGCCACAACACCACCGGCGAAGCCGACTTCCTGCTACAGGTAGTCGCCAAAGACCTGGACGACTACAGCCACTTCGTCGAAACGGTGCTGCGCAAACTGCCCGGGGTATCGAGCATCCGCTCCAACCTCTCGCTGAGGGAAATGAAAGCGACCAGCCATTTGCCGGTTGAGGAGCTGTTGGGTCTGTGAGCGAGGCAATGGAAAAGAGCGCTGAAAGAAAGTGTATTCAGCAACCATAAAATGGATATAACCGTGTCTATAAATAGCTAAAATAGCCTAAAATGGATATAGGAGTATCCAGGTAAAGAAAGTGAGCTTATGCCCCGTTTTCTGTTGTTGGACGATACCGATGTTCAGCAGGCCTTTGCTGCCCACCTACGCAGGTTGCGCGAGCAGGCCAAGCTATCCCGTGCGGCGCTGGCGCAGCGCAGCTGTGTGCCCGCTCCTACCATCAAGAAATTCGAGCTCACCGGGCAAATTTCTCTACGCCAACTGCTGTTGCTCTGGCAAAGCCTGGATGACCTGGCACGGCTCTATGCGCTGACCCAACCCGACGCCCTCCCCACTAAACAGCCCTCCTCCATCGAAGAGGTGCTCAAAGATGGCCTTTAAGCCAACGCAGCGGTTGAACGTGACACGCACGCTCTCAACGGGAGAGCGGGTCGCGGCTGGCGTTTTAGCGCAGAACCGCCAAGGGGTCTTCTTTCAATACGCAGAAGGCTACGTGGAACAGCATGGCAACCTGTCGCCCTTTACGCTCAACAGCGACCTGACTCTTCAACCTGCCCCCCAAATACCACACCAAGGTCTACATGGGGTATTTGGCGACTGTTTACCCGATGGCTGGGGACTGCTGTTGCAAGATCGTGTCTTTCGTCAGCAGGGCATCGCCCCGACACAACTGACGGCGATGGATCGGCTGGCATTCGTTGGCCATCGAGGGATGGGCGCTCTTGCCTTTGAGCCCATATCAGAGGCAGCACCGACACAGGGTGATCACGAAGACTTGCCGACACTTGGCTTAACGGCTCAGGCCGTTTTCGATGGTCAAACGGAAGACGTGCTGAGTGCTCTCGTCGCAGCGGGTAGTTCCGGCGGAGCCAGGCCCAAAGCGCAGCTTTTCATGCCACCGGACAAGCCAACAACGTGCCGAACCGACGCCAAGCCAGGGGATGACGCTTGGCTGGTCAAGTTCACTTCTCAACACCTGCCACTGGGTCACGACGAAGGGCTCTGCGAAGCGGCCTACCTGGAACTAGCGAACACAGCGGGGCTTGAGCCGCCCGAATGGCAGCTGCTTCGCGTGCCTACGAGTCAAGGTGAGCGCGCCTGGCTTGCCATCAAACGGTTTGACTGGGTTCATCAGGCGCACCCTGCCGGGCGTCTCCACATGCATAGCGCCTGTGGACTGCTGGATGCCGATTTCCGAACCCCTAGCCTGGACTACGCCGACCTGATCAAAGCCAGCCGCCAGCTATGCCGCTCTCCCGCCGTCGGCCAACTGCAATTTCGACGCGCGCTGTTTAATCTGTTTGCCTGCAACCAGGACGATCACAGTAAAAACTGGGCATTTTTGCAAGACGATACAGGCCAATGGAGACCAGCGCCGTTCTATGACGTGACCTTTAGCCCCCACCCTTTTGCAGAGCACGCGACCGCCTACATGGGATTTGGCAAACAGCCTCCTCTCAAGGCGATGCAACGGCTGGCAACACAGGCAGGTTTCACGGATTGGAAACAGGCCCTGCCGTACGTTCAAGAGACAGTGGACGTTCTCAGCAGCTTCTCGGTAGTGGCCAAGCACCTCGGAGCGAGAGCCAGCACCATTGATCTCATCACCAAGCGGTTGAATCAGGCGTGGCGAGAGAACAAGGGGCTATTGAGCACCTGAGCAGACTGTAGGTCGTTGACGTGATCGCTTGGCTCAATGCGACTCTAGATCCTGCCCGTTCTGCTCATTACTCTGCTGAGTTGGCGCATCATCCCCTATAAAGACAGGCCTATCGTTCTCCCAAACCACGGCATATTGACCAAGGCGGCGTTTGCGCTCGAGCGTTTCGGCAACCGCCGAGCGTAAGCTCTCTAGCATCTCGTGAGTATCAGGAGTCAACTGAGTCATAGCGGAGATTTCTTCAGATTATGCAGGCTGCATAAGGAAGCGGCGCTGGATACCTGCTAGCAATATTAAGTCAGGCCCAAAAGCGAAAAACCCCGATGCACTCACCGAGGTTTAGACGCCGACCGGGCACTCCCTGTCCATTTAACTTCAGCTTGTAGAGTTTGGCATGCCAAGTCAATGCCAATACCTCATCACTCAATATTCTGTATCTTAATATTGATCTATAAAAAATATCTTAAAAATCAATTAACTATTACAAAAAAACATAAAAAAAATTATTTCACTACCCAATATACTACCCATTTGGTCTAGAGAAGCTCCCTCCAAGGCCATAGCTGTAGGGCCCTATGTGATTGCCTGCCCGCTTGGCAAATAACCCGAGGCCCTCGGCCTGCCATTTCCTCATCCCCGTGATCGGCGATTGATGATGTAGCACTTTCCACAAGGCAGGGTGACTGATCAGCTAGCAGTATCGCTTGTCGCGTATGCTCCAGATTTTCTGCCTAAAGTTAGCGACGAGTCGTCAGCACGTCGCTAGTACGGCTGTTGAGGTACTCCATCATGCAATTCATTTGCAGCCTAACAGACTTGATCAGTCGGTGATCAATGCAATGGGCTAGACTCTCCTGATCGCAGGGGCTCTCATCTTAACGAATCTAAAGATAGACTCTAAAGAAATATCATGGCATGGAGCTGAGAGCTTCCCTGATGGCTAAGGTGTTCTTAATTTTTTGAATCCAGTCCTTGCTATTAGCAGCTCGCCCCACTGAGTGGTGTAACGCGGCGTTCGTCGCTCGCTTCGCAGTGACCATGCGTTGTTAGAGCGCGCCAAGCCAATTTGCACAGCACCTCTGCCTAGCTCACGGTTGAGCATGTCCATAGTGTTCATCAGTCGTTCGCTACGTTTGTCTTCTTCATCAGTCTGAAGGGTTTCAGTGAGAGTGAGCTGTCGGTTAGCTTTAGGCGATAGATCAAGCAGCATGAGACCCACTTTGTGAAAGGCGTACCCTTTTCGCCAGAGACGACGCAAACCCTGTACCGCAGCGGCGATGATCTCACGACTATCATCAGTGGGCCGATCCAGAGAAATGACCATTCGTTGACGATATTGGGGTAAATCCGTACGAAACGAGTTGGTGCGGATAAACACCATGACGGCGCTAGTGACGCTTTGCTGCTTACGAAGTTTTTCGCCCGCCCTGGCAGCATGATGCCGTAGCGCCTCCCTTAACTGATGGGGATCGTTGGTAAGCCGCCCAAACGAACGAGACACCATGATCTGTTGTTTAGGCTGGCCCATGTCATCTAGCTGAATGGAGGGTTGCCCCCGCAACTCCCAGACAATGCGCTCCTGCACCACACTAAATTGCCGACGGATATGTTTCGGGTCTGCCTCTCGCAGGTCCCAGGCAGTCTCAATGCCCATGACGCGTAATCGCTCGCTGGTGCGGCGTGCAATGCCCCATAGTTCGGTGACAGGCAACTGCTTCAACAACGCTTTAGTAGGCGCGCCTTCTGCAAGCAACGTGCATACACCTTGGTCTCTATATGCAGGGTGTTTTTTAGCGGCATGATTGGCGACCTTGGCCAACACCCGAGTCGGCGCAAAACCCACTGACACAGGTATACCTGTCCACTGCTTCACCGTATCCCGCAGAGCTTGGCCTCGTTGCTCCAGGGTGTCTACCTCAAATCCCTGAAACCCGACAAAACTCTCATCAATGGAATACACCTCTACATGGGGTGAGAACTCGCCCAGCACCTCGGTTACCCGCTGAGACATGTCTCCATACAACGCATAGTTGCTGGATAGCAGCACAGCTTGGCGGCGCACACTTGGTGGTAGCAGGTGCATGGCAGCCCCCATTTCAACGCCCAGTGCTTTTAACTCGTTAGAGCGGGCGACGACGCAACCATCGTTATTGGATAGTACCCCTACAGGACGACCTTCCAGTGACGGGTTGAAGACACGTTCGCAGGAGACATAGAAATTGTTACAGTCGATCAAGGCCATCATTGCAGCGTTGCCCCTGGAAAGCTGTGAAGCACATGAGTTACGACGCCCCAGACGTGCGACTCACGACCATCTAAAGGAATGGGAGGGTAAGCAGGATTACTTGCCCGGAGATAAGTCCGCTGCCCTACTCGCTCAAGGCGCTTTACTGTGAGCTCACCATCAACACAAATGACGATAATGCGACCTGGTAAGGCTTCGAGACTGCGATCCACCACCAGCAAATCCCCATGATGAATTCCATCACCAATCATGGAGTCTCCTTCAGAACGTACGAAATACGTTGCAGCAGGCCGTTTCACCACATAGCGGTGAAGATCAAGATCGGTGTCCAAGTGGTCATCTGCGGGTGATGGAAAGCCTGCGCGCACGGCACAGGTATAGAGCGGTATGGACTGCGACGCCGTTAAAGCGTCTGATTGTCCCAGTAATGTCACTGGTAAAGTCATGAGCACCTCCATCGATAGCTGTATATAAAAACAGCATCTAAAAAGCGCTTACTTAACGCAATACCTCATCGGCGTATCCCAACCGATTTCAGACCTATATCACTCCTATGCATCCATCCCCATGGAACCTTTTTCCCTTGCATAGGAGCTTCAATATGCCCCCACCCTGTAAGCGTTGTGCATCAACGCGCATGCTGAATCTGGATACAGCCCAGCGCATAAGCGTGGTAGGCAGCACCTTGATTGGCGGTGCTATTGGCGCATGGCGCGCGACGGCCATCTCCGGCCCACTGCCATTGGCGGTGACTCGCTTTCCATTGGCAAAACTGCCTGCCGCCATGATGGGTGCCGTGGCCGGAGGTCAAACCGGCTCACGCATGGCCACCTCGCTGTTTGAGCAGTGGCTGCCAGTTGGCAGCGGGACACCGTGGTTATGCTTGTCTTGCGGCTGCACCTACCGCGACGCCTACCCGCCTTTAGCACCTAACGCTTAACCTATCGTTGTTCGCCCTGTGTGGGGCGAATGATCCGCCTATTCACTTTCGCGCGCTGGCCTTTGGTCGGCGCTTTTTTTATGTCTGGAGAATGACTCATGGCACATCTCGTTGAACAAATGGCTTACGTAGGCGATACCCCTTGGCATGGCCTGGGGCAGCAACTTTCTCGACTGAAGTGGTCCAATTGGAGCGGACACCCCGATAAGCCTCATAATGGAGGCAATGGAGGTGTTCATGACCAAGAAGAC
>NZ_PINZ01000060.1:0-13321 GCF_002810305.1 Halomonas sp. 141 | reverse complement strand
TTTCATGGGCTCACCCCGAATCGACTAATAGTGACACTATAGTATCACTTTTCAGGTAGGGCAATCACAGCTAACGCCCGCAGCACGCGCGGCTTTGTAGTGGAGGCGAAGCCGCAACGGAAAAGCCGTCGCTGTGCCTGCGATTGTTAGCCATTGCGTCTCGACCAAGGGTCTTGAGCCATCCGATCTTCCGACCATCTCTCATCCAATGAAATCGCCAACCCATCAGCGAAAATGGTAAAGCCGTCTTCTTGATATGGTTCAGCCGCCTGATCTAGCAATAGCGATTTTTCACCTTGCAACAGGATTCGTTTTAATACGCGCTCCTTAACCTCTCGGTCTATTCCAATAGTCACTCCGATTTCTGAAAGCTCCCCCGTCTGAAATTTGCGATTTCCTATAAGTCTGCTCTGGCCCCTCTCAGTCGCAATAATGGGCGCGGAATAGTACATATCCATCGCGCTTTCTACATCGAACTGAATATCTGGCACACCTTCATCAAACTCTTCAGGATCGTCTATAGCCCATTCAAGTCTAGGATTAAACGAAGCTTGAATCGCCACCCGAAGGGAAGGGTATTGACCATTTATAGTGCGTAGTTGGCGCGTTTGTAGTTTAGCCGCATGCATCGCTGAGCTGCTGTAACCCCGAGTTCGTCCCTTAGCCTCAGCAACTATCCACTCCCTGTTGCGCCGAAATCCAACTAAATCAGGCTCCGACTTTGCCTTAAGCACGACGGAACCTCCAAGAGCGTGAACCAACGACATATGAAAAAGCCAGGGCGTATCAAGCAAGCGAGCTCCCAATATTTTCGCAGCCATCATGCCCATGAAGTACGAGACCCCACTTTTCTCTGTGGGATCTAAACCGGTATAAAGGCTGCTCTTCTCAACATGGTTTGAGCTAGCCCGCAAGTTCGCGTAGACAGTGTGACTCCGAACGACAAGATCGCTAAGAGAATGCCACCCATGTGACAACAAAAATGCAACGCCAGGCTTTCCCATTGTCATAGCAGCCCACACAAATTCATTCCAACTAAGTGTGAGATTGTGACGACCAGCCAGCGCTGTTCCCCAATGACGACCGAAGTTTGAAGCTGTATATGGAACTACTGGCATATCAAAATCCTTGGCTAACGCGAAGCACAGCGGCGGCCCGTCAGGGACGTCCGGCGGCCACCGGCCGCGTACTGATGCGCCTTGTTAAATGGCCTTGGGCACACGGTCCGACTGAGCCACTGTTTGATTGAGTTGCCGGAGCTTGTTGAGAGAGATTTGAAACTGGCCATTACTCGGTAGCCGTTTACCTGTGAACTGATCCCAAACAAGGGCTCCTGGCCCGTTATAAATTTCTTCGAATGTGCCGTCACGCAAGATCTTGATGATGATCGTATGCTGCGGCTGACTCCGAAACGCTACAGATTTAGATTGCGTAGCTTTGATCTCAACTTCCAAGCCGGTTTCGGTGACAGCGTCATAGCCTTTGTTGGAAGCTGTCTTCAGCTCCAAATTATAGGCGTCGGCCACGATGCACTCTCCCAGACTGCCGACCATATGACCATCCGGGGTGAAGTGCCTGCCCGGGAACATGGTTTCCAACTCATTGACAGTGGCATAGAGTTGCTTGACCAAGGTCCGGAATTTATCGTGATCGATCATAGACATTTAACGCCCGCTTAAGGGGCTGACAACGCGACTACCAAGTTTCCGCATAACACCGTAACCACAAAAGCCAACGCATAATAAAAATGCCGCGCGTTGGAAGTCCCTCTTGAAGCGTTTGTTATGTGCGTTTTGTTTATATATCCTTATTAGGTAATGTTATTGGCACCTTAAATATTAGGCAATGTTATTGGCACCTTAAATACAATCCTTGAACTAATACTATCTTTTGTCTCACCCTTTTTACTTAAGCCTAAACCAAGAACAGAAATCTTTGCACCCCCGCTACCATTGTCTTCAGTGGTTACAGCAACATCAAATTCTACCGTTTGCATTAGAGTCTTATTTGGTGCTTTCAATTCACCTACTGCCCCTCTGTCACTTAGTGGAGTTTCATTTACCGAAGCACCATATTTAGCGACTTCCATTTGAGCTTCATGTACACCTTTGCATATCATAGCTATTGATTGTGCAACAAATTTATCCAATTCCATCAATATCTCCAATTTTCCATAGCTGTCGAGCACATAACAGTGATTATACGCCCTGCCATGAAACCTCAATGAACGTGACATCACAATGACTGAGGTTTCACAGCCACCAAATTGAATCTACCTCATTGATTCTACAGCGTGCAAAGAGAATTTTGGCGATGTAGCCAAAATTCGCGGGCTTGCGCGTTTTGCTCGTCTCAATAATACTATTTTTATATACAGCACTATTGAGGCATTCTCCCATCCCCACATCCACTTGTCCGATTGGGCTTTTTTGCCATCCTCCTTGAGTACCTGGATCCGGGTTTCATCGGCCTGCAGGTAGTCACTGCCGTTCTGGGTTTCACGTATCAGGGTCATCAGCGGTTTGAACACGTCGTTCAGGCGGATGATCCAGTGGGCCATGCTGGTGCGGCTCAGGTCATGACCCAGGCGCTTGAACATCTGCTCCTGCCGGTACAGTGGCAGGCCATCGGCGTACTTGGAGGTGATCAGGTAAGCCAGCAGTGACGGTGTGGCAATGCACTTGCCCAGCGGGTGTGTAGACCGGGCGGCCGCAATGACATGCTCTTGGCCGTCTTGTTCGAACACCGCCTTTTCCTGCCAGTACTCCAGGACTTTCAGTTGGGCCGGGATATACTCCAGCTCTTCTTTCACTTTGGTGAAGAAGGTCTTGCTGGCGCCGGCTTTCTCGTCGTCGCTGAGGGTCAGCTCAATACGCTCACGCAAAAGCGTGTCGGAGAAGCCGCGTTGGCGGCGCTTGCGGGAGCGAGGCGGCGCATCGGCTTCTTCCACATCGTCAGGGAGTTCGTCGCGTAGTTCGTCAATCGCCACTTCCAGCTCGGCTTCATCGAACAACACGATCTGGTTGGGCTGTTTTTCACTGCTTGCGGCGAACTGCTGGATCTTCTTGTGACGCAGCAGCTCTTCGAGAATGGCGATGTAATTGTCGCGACGCCGGAGGGCCTCATCATGCTGCTGCAACTGACTCTGCAGAGCCGCTTCTTTCGCGGCCAGTTGTTCCTGCAAATCGTTGATAACCGCCGCCATTTCAGCGGGCGAGAGACCGCTGAGATCGAGTGTTTCGGGCGTATTATCAGGCGTTATTTTCATGGCGAAATGATAGCAAAAACAACGCCCTGACACACTTGAAAAGTGCTACCCAACGCTCTCGTAATGCAGCGTTTTATGGCCCTGCAGCAGGGTGATGTCGTAGCCGTCCAGCAACCAGTTGATCTGCTCGCCGTTCAGCGGCATCAGCTCATCCGACGGGCCCGGCCATTTAAATTTTTCCTCGGCCAGGGACTTGTAGTAAAGCACAAAGCCGTTGTCTTCCCACATCAGACACTTAATCTTGTTGCGCTGCCGGTTGGTGAAAGCGTAAAGCGCGCCGGAGAACGGGCTGTGCCCCAGCTCCTGCTCGACAATCAACGCCAGGCCGTTGGCCTGCTTGCGAAAGTCGATAGGCTGTCGGTACAGGTATATCTCCGGCAGGTCCCAGGAGGGGCGCAGATAGCGGTGGCGCATTACAGTTGCCTCAGCACGGCACCGAGCAACTCCACATTGCCAGCGTGCAGGCCGGTGATCGAGACGCCGCCGGGCAATGACACCGTTAATCCTTCTGACGACTCCGGACCAGGCACTGCCGATACCTTGGCAAAGCCGGGCGACGACACGGGTTGCTCCGGAAACGACGCCTCCGGTTCGGTCAGCTTTTTACGCCAATAAACAAAGCGGCAATAGGTTAGTGACTGCTGTTGGCAGTAGGCCATGCCGGACAAACCCGACGTCTGCCAGTCCTCGATATGCTGCTGCCAGAGACGTTTGCGTTCGGCGTGTGTCATGCTGATTCCTCCTGGTATTGACGAGGAAATCAGTGTGGGCAATTTCAGGGCGTGGCTGTAGGTGCTGATTTATGGGCGCTTACCAACAATGCCTTGCACGGCCAGACGCTTTTCCCAGGTCATGAGAGCCGCCAAGTCCAGCTTCTGCTCCACCGCATATTCACTTAACGCCAGCTGCCGGGATGAGGCATGAAACAGATGGCCCAACCAGAAAGCTTGCGTCGACGTCAGCTCGTTCATGGTGTTCTCCTGCGTATAAGGAAAACACCAGTGTGATCAGCGTCGCTCAGCCCGGGAAGATGGGGTTACCGGACCGCTTACTAACTTTAGGCAGCCATCAGAACGGCTTCTCTAGCATCACCAGCGTATGCTCTCGCTGTTGCTTTACCGCATCATCCAGAATCACCAGCAGTTTTTCATAATCCTCCGGCATCTGTGTATCCATGCCAGTGGTCTCGAAGCGGTCGAGGGTGTGCTGGGTCTCGTCGATGACAGTTTGTAGTTCGGTGATTACCTGTTGGTACTCGGCTTCATTCATGGTGTTTAGCACTGACAAGTAAGAGCAATCTCAATTATTGAGCATCCCATTCTCACGCATCTTCTCTCTGAATGCCTTTAGACCGTAATCGTTCAACTGTTTCTTTTTTTGCCTTAACAAGTCGATTTCTGATCTCGTCAGCCGATCTGAAACCAACAAGGTAGTCGGCTTCGTTTGCGGTAAGTGCCGCTGTTCTGATGCCAAAGATGTTTTTGATTTCATCGCCAAACCTCTCATGCAGCAAACGCAGTTTTTTCTTTTCTGGAAGAAAGTCATGACTTCTTCCAGCATTACATAATACGATGGTGCCTTTTACTGAACCTCCATTTATCAGGAGATAGTTTGCCAATTCCGCGAGCGTCCCACCCATATTAGTCACATCATCAACTAACACATAAGATTGCCTGGGTATAACTTCACCTTCGAAAGAAGGTCTCAACGACATACGCTCCATAGGGTCGGCACCTGTGTGGTAAACCCTCTCTACTTGAACGATGTCACTTTCTGCTTGCCCACCTATCAAGTTAGCACAGGCGCTAGCTAGTAATGGAGGGATCGCGTTATCGCCAGCGGCTTCTCTTGCAAAAGGTGACACATATACCACATCTTCAGAGAATTCACCGCGAAGGCGATAGAGGAATTCCCTCGCCAACTCCCATACCAGTTCAAGAGCAGCCTCTTCACTCCCTTGTTTGGCAGAAAAATAGGCAGGATGCCGTTTGATTTCCGAGTCGAGTGTGTAGAGATGGTAATGCTTTGCTGATGCCGGAAAGCCATAAATTCTATCCATTACACTGCTCTCCGAACCTCAATCCAGTTTCAGCTTAGCACATTTGCGGTGGTGGCATCACCAACCTACGGCTTAACGAAGGTAGGCTGACTTCGCGTTGTCAACAGCGTAGCACCAAGCCGATCCAGCTAACAGGTCTCGCTATCCTCCGGCATCTGTGTATCCGTACCGGTGGCCTCGAAACGGTCGAGGGTATGTTGGGTATCGTCGATGACGGCTTGCAGCTCTTCAATCAAGCGCTGATGGTCGGTTTCGTTCATGGCGCTTAGCGGTCCAGCGTTTGACGACGGGTTCGTACTTATCGCATCCTCCAACGCTGCACAGACTATCGTGCAGCGTTGGAAGGTATTTTAACCGCCGCTACCTGAAAACCAGCGATGGAGAGGCTGCCCCTAGCTAAGTGGATTTTTACATTACCTAGACCTTCCTGAGCCTCCACAGCAATCGCATGGAGCGCCTGACGGAAGCGCTGATATACTATTTGAGAGAGCTTCCATTGAGATACTTTCATTTATTAAAGTATCTTTTTTTCGCTCAATTCTTATGGTAAATACTTCACCTTCAACTCCCTTTATAGAGAATGACTTCTCATATGCATTATCAGCACTCTCTGAAAATTCAGAAATAACTTTCTTTATTAATTTATCGTTCATTTTTCATCCTATTAGATACGATCTTGAGAGAGCCTTTCTTGCTCTAGGGTATTGTAAAATTCTGTTGCAGCCCGATTTTGTTTCAATATATCCTCACCGCTACAGTCTAGATCTTTGAGGCTTGAGCACTTTTTTACCTCTTCGTAACGTTCAATAAATTGCTCTCTGAACGTTCTCTTGACAACTCGCTCATCAACCATACCTCCTTCGCAACAAAGAGCTACTAGCTCAAGTGTATTGACAACCTTAACAACATCTGGAGTGATAGGTTCATTTGGGTCGATCTTGCTCAGGGTCGCCATATATTCCCATAAAGGGAGCAACAGTTGCCTTTGGGAAAGCAGCTTCTGATTCATATGCACTTTATAAGCCACTACTATAGCGATAGTCGTAGCAATCCCCGAAAGCAGAGTACCTAAAGCAGTTAAAACACTTAGCAACATTTTAATTTCATCGGAAAAAATAAAAAGGGCCGGCCTCTCGGCCGGCCCTTATATTTACCACTTCAACCTTTCGGCCAAGCGTTAGGCTAAGCCTCAGATTAACCCAGCAGAGACAGCACGTTCTGCGGAATCTGGTTGGCCTGAGCCAGTACGGAAGTGCCGGCCTGCTGCAGGATCTGCGCGCGGGTCATGTTGGCGACTTCCACCGCGTAGTCGGCATCCTCGATGCGCGAGCGGGCGGCGGCCAGGTTGGTGGAGTTGGTGTTGAGGTTGACGATGGCATCCTCGAAGCGGTTCTGCACGGCACCCAGCTCGGAGCGCAGGGTATCAACCTGCTTCAGGGCCTCATCAATGGCCTCGAGAAGACCGTCACCGCCCTCAGAAAAATCAGCTGTTGTGACATCAAGCTCATCTAAGCCAAGCGTTTCGGAGTTGATAACCTCCAGCTCTATTTCGATGATCTCGCCATCGTTGGCACCGACCTGGATTTTGATCGCCTCATCGGTATTGAGTACGTTGACGCCGTTGAAGTTGGTCTGCTCGGAGATACGGTCGATCTCGGCCAGGCGCTGGTCGATCTCGGCCTGGATGGACGCCAGGTCATCGTCGCTGTTGGTGCCGTTGGCGGCCTGCACGGTCAGTTCACGAATACGCTGCAGGTTGTCGTTGATCTGGTTGAGCGCGCCTTCGGCGGTCTGGGCCACGGAGATGCCGTCGTTGGCGTTGCGCTGGGCCTGGTTGAGGCCGTTGATCTGGGCGGTCATGCGGTTGGCGATGGCCTGACCGGCGGCGTCGTCCTTGGCACTGTTGATACGCAGGCCGGAGGACAACCTCTCCATGCTGGTCTGCAACGCGTTTTGTGACTTGCTCAGATTGGACTGGGCAATCAGGGACGTGATGTTGGTATTGATCACGGACATGTGATGTTCCTTCCTGTGTTGAGGGCTCCATTGACGGGCCCGCTGAACCTTTCGTTCGACCCAGCTTCTCGGGCCTGCCATAACGGCGCCGGTGGCCGTTACCCTATATAACGGCACCCTGCGCAAAGACTTTAGGGTGAGAAGGAAAATTTTTTACCGCAGTGGCTAGAGCAACGCCTTGAGGTCAGCCTGCAACGACTCGGCAGGCGTTTGCCGCCTGCGATCCCCAAGTTCAAGCGCCTTTGGCTCTTCCGCCTGCTGCCAGGCAGGACGAAACCGGGCGGGAATAGCCCCCAAAAGGGCATCGCTTTGAATAACGCCCGCCAGTGGCGGCGTTGCCGAGGGGCGGGGGAAGCGCGGTTCCAGCAGCGTGACCAGCACCTGATCATCGGGGTGGCGAATGGCTCGCCCCAGCCCTTGGCGCAGCTTATGCAGGGTACGCACGGTGCTTTTGCGGTAAAGCATTCCGCTGGCCATGGCCGCTGCCCGCTCACTATCCAGGCCACGGCGTTGCAGCAATTGTTCGACCAAACGCTGTTCCACGGCGCTGCGTGCCGCACGCGGGTTGCGCAGTACCACCAGATGCGACCAGTAGGCGCTATTGCCTTCACGAGTGGGCGAGAGCCCTTCCCAGCCTGCCGGGGTGAGCAGAATGCTATCACTCTCCAGCGTTGCCACCAGCTCGTTCAGGCCCTGTCCGATAGGGTGCGCTACCAGGCGGTGGCGCTGTGTATCCGGCCAGGCATCCACCAAGGCTTCGACATCGGCGTAGCTGGCACACAGCACCAGGGTACGCCCCGGCTGATCGAGCAAATACGGCAGCACACGCTCTATATAGTCTTCGTCCAACCGGTAGCCACCACCCTGCAGCTTGGCAATCGGGTGCGGTAACCCCTGGGGTAGCCGAAAACGCAGTTCACCAAAGTGTTTGGCCTGAAAGCTGACCTGCTGGCCGCTGCGCTTGCTAGTAGTGGGTAGCTGCAGGCGGCTGCGCATATAGCGAAACTGCGGGGCCTCGCCCGGGGCATGATCAAGGTCCGAGAGGGTGGCGGAGGTGAGCAGCGTGGCACGCGCCCCCGCGCCATTGCGCAGACTAGAGGCCGCGCTGGGCGAATGGGCGACGATACCCGGCAACCCGCGTACCGGTGAGTAGTCCAGCACCAGGTAACGGTTGGCTTCGCGCAGCCGGGTGGCGATGGTTTCCGCGCTGTGGCGCACGTGCAGCCACTCCCGCCATAGCGCCGGATCGTGAGCCGACTCCCGTGGCCGCCGCTTGAGTAGCGCCTCAATAGCGCCTTGAAGCTGGGCGCTTTGCTCATCACTGATACCGTGAGCGCTGCCGGCACGCTCGGCATCGGTGAGCGATGCCAGCAGCGCCTGCCACTCGGCAGCCGCAGGATGCTGTTTCAGCAGCGTGAGCAGACGCACGGTGGTCTGTAACGACAGCCGCTGGCTAAGCAGCTCTTCGGCCAGTTCGGGGTAGTGCTCGGCCTCATCGAGCAGCAGTACATAGGGCGAGGCCGCCTGGGTGACGCGCCCCTGTGTGACCAGGTCCACTACCAGCAGGGCGTGATTGATCACCAGGATATCGCTATTTACCGCTTCATTGAGCTGGGCCTCCAGGCTCTCCGGCAAGGGGTCGTCGCGCCGCAAGGCCAAGTCCGATACCTGCCACCCCTCCGGTAACCAGGCGGGATCGAGGTCGAGCAGGCAACCATCGCTCTCCAGTGCCCAACGCACCAGTTGCCGCAAGTTGGCGGGTAAGTGGCGATCCTGTTGCGCTGCTTCCAGGCTGATTACCCCCAGTTGCAGAGCCAGGCGCTCGGGGCTCAGGTAGTTCTCACGGCCCATGCGTAGTTGAAAGCTGAGTGCCGGCAGCTGGGTGCGAGTAAGGTAATCGCGCACGATGGTGAGGTTCTCCGGCTGTAGCAGTTGCCGCTGCAAGGCGCGGGAGTGGGTCGAGATCACCGCCCGGCGGGCGGCCTGCTTGCCGCCCATGCGCTTACCCTTGGCAACCCAGTCGGCCAATACCAACTGATAGGCCAGTGATTTGCCGATGCCGGTATCGCCTTCAACGAAATGCACCTGGCCTTGCGCCTTGACGCCGTCGAGCAGTGCCTGGGCATAAGCCACCTGCACCGGGTTGTGTTGAAAGCCGGGGCGTTGGGGCAAGACGTTGGTGAGGTAGTCGATAACCGGATGCATGGTACAAGCATTGCTGAAATAGCGGACCAGCTTAGCATATCGCCCCGGCAGCGCCGGGGCGATATGACTCCCGCAAGGGCGGGATCAACAGACGTTCCATCGAGGTCTGCAGTGCGTTGCTAACACCTCCGCAAGGGCGGAGACGGCCATGGTAGCGCGCTTGGCAGGTGGTTTCACTATTGCTGGAACAGCAGGCCCATGCCGTAAGTACGTAACCGCGAGAGCCCGCCGAGCCAGGCCAGCGCGGCACGTTGCGGGTCGGTGACGGTGAGCTGTGCGCTGACGTGTACGACTTCATGCCAGGCGGCCAAGCCAGTACGCTGTTGCCAGCGACCTAGCGGCAGGCAGTGAATCCGATCAGGGTGTGCGGTCAGTCCATGGCGCATCAAGCGCTCGCTGAGCAGAGATTCCCAGCGCTCACGGGGCGCAGGCACATGGCGACTACGCGGCAACCGCTCCCCCTGCGGCGATAGCCGTGTGGCGACACTGGGCACCCACAGCCACTCCAGGCAGAGATCAGCACCGACGGTAAACGCCTGTTGGCGTTGATAGGCGCCAGGGAATGGCCGGTCAGCTCTGAGGGTCAGCAGATGGCGATCATCATCGAGTGCATCGAAGCGAAACAAGAAGGGACGTTCACCCTGGGGATAGTGAGTATCGCCGGTAAACAGTCGCCAGGCGGTGCGGTGGTAGTCGTCCAGGGTGGGAGCTTGCCCCGGCGCATGGCCGGGGTGGCAGAGCACAGCGGCCTCGAAGGTGTGAACCGTCATGGTGTTCAAAACAGCGATCCTTGCCGTTGTGTTTGTGGGGGCGCGGGTGTCAGGTAGGCTTCAAGGGCTGACAGGCGTGGCATCACTTCACGCAGCACCGCAGGTAAACGCAGCCGGTCGAAGGGGTCGGTCGGTAGCGCCATCAATAGCGCACGGGGGTCGGGTACCTTGCCAAGCCAGGCATCGAAAGCAGCATCGTCACGCTGGCCCCGTGCAGCATCCGTAATCGGCTTCCAGAACACGAGGCGGTCAGCCTGGTTGGTTAGTTCCAGGGTTTTCAACACCTGTGCCGTTTCCAGAATCGCCTGCAGGTCTAGCGGCGTGACACCTTGCTCACTGTTGCACCACACTTCTTTCAGCGAGGTGGTTGCCAGCAAGCGCCGCATCAAAATATCCGCTTTGCGGCCCCAGTTCTCGATATAGACGAAGCCCTGTTCCAGGGGGCGCTCTCCCGGCGCAGAGAGGGCACCGGCAATCAGTAAATCGAGCAATCGAGCCAGTGGTTTATCGGTACTCAAGCGGCCCTGCTGCCCCCACTCGCCCTTTTTGTACTTGGCGTGCAGCTTGGGCGGCAGGGTCAGGTAAAGCTCGTTGCGCGGCGTGATGATGCCCCCCGAGCCCACCAGCATGCCGAGCTTGCCGTAGATCGGTGTGGTGGTGTTGCCCGTGTGGTTATAGCGTTCCAGACCCAGCAGGCGTTCACTCGGAATGCGCGGGGTATAGCAGGTCAGGCATACCTGCTCCGGCTCACCGGACTTGCCGTAACGGTATTCCGCTGCCTGAAATGGGGCTTCCACCTCACTCCAGCGGCGGTTACAGCAAGCGCAACTGGGGGTATCCGGGGTAAAGCGAGAAAACTCGGCCCCCACGCGCAGCTCGTGGGTGGCGGCAAACAGACGCTGGTAAGCAAGATGGCGGCTCATGCCAGGATCTCCCGCAGAATGCGCGGCGGTCGAAACACGGGTTCATCCGTACCCCAAGGGGCCATTCGTAATGTGTCAGTCAGCGGTGAGTAGGCCATGCCCGTATGCTCCTCCGCTTGCCGCCAGGGGCGCTGCCGCCAGCGCTGTTCAGTGCTGGGAGATACACTGGCCACACTGATCATGCCTTGGCCGTGGTTGTGTCCGATGCCGATTTGCGGCAGCTCTTGCAATAGGTTGATGCAGGCATCCGGATCGCCTTCGGCGTAAAACAGCACGTAGGGGCTCAGCAGCGCCTGATGGTGGGTCATTTTAGGTGCCCAGTCGCCACCATCAATGCGCAACGCGGCGCGCACGTTGCGCGCCTGCAGCAGCGGCAGACGTTGGATATGCCCGATCTTCGCCTGCGGTTGCGCTTCCAAGCCAGCGTGCGGCGTCACGCCGAAAATCAGTTGTGAAGCGCGGTAGCCGCCGCGTGCCTTATCGAAGAGCAGCGGCAAGGTGTGGTAGCACGACCAGTCGAGCGCCCGCCGACAAGCGGCTTCTTGCAGCAGGGTATCGAGCCGGGGTACGACCAAGGGCAATATCAGCGGGGTGTGGAGTTGCAGCAGCAGGCGAAAGGCCTGTGCCCGCGCCGCAGGTATGCCCTTGGGAGAAGGGGGCTCACGCTCGCTCACTTGCGTGACTTCCACTGCTTACGGGCCTCCTGGCGGGTAGAGAGTGTAAAGTCGTATTGCGGCAGTGCCTGGGCGAATGCCTCCCAAGCAGCTTCCAGCGGTTCACCGTCAAGTTCGATGCCCATGTCATCCAGCCGTACCTGACCTATCACACTGGCCCGGCGCTGCCCTGCTGCCCGCTGTAGTACCTCCCACTCAGCGCTGATCGCGCCAAAGCCGGTCGCCAGATGCCCGCCCAGGCGTGGGCGCTGGGAAAACTCGCCCAAGCAATGCAGCAACAGGCCCAAGGACTCCGCTGAGCCTTCGATGATACGCAGGCGGCTCTGTAGCTGGCTGCCCGGCGCGATGGCCTCGACACCCTGGATCGGATGCTTGATCGACTCTTCCGACCCCTCCCGTGCTTTGCGGATCTCCTTTTCCTGAGCTTCCAGTTCCTTGATCTGCGTGCTGATTTCCTGCCTGACGGTGCGGTCGTCGCTATTGCGTGAGCGTTCCCGTAATTCGCGCACTTGAGCACGCAGAGCCTCAATCTCTACCATGCTCTCGCGGGCACTGCGCAGCTCAGTGAGTAGCGCTTCATGCTCGGCTTCATCCAGGTATTGAGCCAACTGCGGGCTATGCTCAAACTGGTCGTGACGCACGCCTTGCCCCGCCGTGATCAGGTTATCGCGCGAGGTCAGCAATGCGCCTACCTCCAGATAGCCGGCCAGCTTCCAGCGTCCGAACAGGCTGAGGAAAGGATTAGCGGCGCGCAGGAACGCCTCGGCGCGGGGATCGTGAGTGCCGCCTTCCTCGCTATTGACCTGGCGGGTGATATCCACCCCTTCGCCCAGCATGTACATCTCGGCACGGTTGAAGATGCCATCCAGCGGCTTGCCGTGTGCCTTCGCCAACTCACGGATCAACATGGTCAGCCCCGCCTTGCGCAGCGGACCACGCAAGGTACCGCCATTGAGAAACACCTGGCCATGCGGCGTACGCGGTAGACGCTGCTCCATGCCAACGTAATCCACCGTGATCGGTGCCTCGGCAGTGATGAGACCGGAGAACTGGTAAGCGAGAGGCTGGGGCATGCAGATGTTCCTGAAACGGCACGAATGATGCGGCATATCCTACCATGCTCGCCACCGGCAAATAGCCCCATGGTTGAGAGCAACCGCTGCGTTGCACTTTTCCCTATAGAGGCGGCTCCTCGATACCCAAAGCTAGGGAAATAAGGCTAAAGAAAAGGTAAGCGTTGCCGATGGCAGGAATGAGGGTGGATCCTGAATCCGTGAGACCGGCCCTCGGAAGCACTTCTAACCCACTGACCTGCATGGCAATATAGCCATTATCGCCATTCACCCAGACAGTGCCATGCCCAACATAAAGTTCCGCGCCAGTCGCCGCACCCTCACCAGCCACGC